>NZ_JAPWHT010000014.1:0-50364 GCF_027270795.1 Streptomyces sp. ActVer | reverse complement strand
GCGAACGCCGCGGTCGCCGTCGCGTCCGCCTCGGTCAGGGAGGGGGCCACGACGGTCAGACTGAGCAGTCCGGTCGCCGGACGGCCGGTGCGGCCGTCGAGGATGTGGTCACCCCGCTCGTACCGCCCGGAGGTCGCCACCGCGCCGTCGGTGATCTCCAGGACCGCGCACAGCCGGTCGGCCTGTTCCGGGTGGCGCACGCCCACCCGCCACGGACGGCCGGCGGAGACCACATCGCCGCCGGCGTTCAGGCAGAACGTCGTCACGCCCTCGGCGAGCAGCAACTCGGCGGCCCGCTGCACCGCCCAGCCCTTGACCATCGCGCAGGGGTCGAGGCCACGGCCGGGCAGCCGCACCTGGAACGCGCCCCCGCTGGCGACCCGGTACTCCTCGCACAGGTCGAGCACCTCGACGAGGTCCGGGCTCAGCTCGTGGGCTTCGAGCTCTCCCCGGCCCAGCCGGGACACCTCGCTGTCGGCGATGAACGGGCTGAACCGCGCGTCGACCTCGCGCAGCCACGCGAACACCCGGTCCGCGGCCACGGACGCGCTCCCGTCGGGGTCGGCGTCGTCGATCCGCAGGGAGATCGGCAGCCCCATGATGTGCTCGACGCGACGCACTTCCTCAGCCGTTGACATCGCGATCAGCCCTTCGCGTCTATGGCGGCCTGGAGGGACTCGACGTACCCCTCGCTCGTGATCGTGGCGCCCGAGACCGCGTCGATGTCGGAACTCTGGGCCTCCAGCGTCTCCGCTATCAGCTTCGGCACGGCGGCCTTCGTCTGCGGGTGGTTCGGCTGCTGCAGCATCCGTACCGCGTCGATCTTGTCGCCCTCGAAGGTCACCTCCACCTGCACGGTGCCCTTCTCGGTGCCGACGGCCGAACCCGCGACGACCTGGGAGGCGGCGGCCGAGGCGGACGGCGAGGAGGAGGACGAGGAAGACGCCGGCTTCGCGTCGATGGCCGCCTGGAGGGACTCGACGTACCCCTCACTGGTGATCGTGGCGCCGGACACCGCGTCGATGTCGGCGCTCTGCGCGGTGAGCGTCTCCGCTATCAGCTTCGGGACCGCGGCCTTGGTCTGCGGGTGGTTCGGCTGCTGCAGCATCCGTACGGAGCTGATCTTGTCGCCGTCGAAGGTCACCTCGACCTGGACGGGACCCTTCTCGGTCTTGATGGTCGAACCCGCGACGACCTGGTTCGAGGCACCGCCCGACGAGGACGTTGAAGGTGCCGAGGCGGGTTCGGCGACCTCCGTGGTGGACGACGTGTCGGTCGAGGGCGCGTAGCGCCACACCGGGATCAGACCCGCGACGGTCAGGACCAGGACAGGAATGGCTCGTTTCACGGTGTCTCTCTCATCCCGCCAGGCTGAAGCGCTCGAAGTGGATCTGCTGCTTGGGCACGTTCAGCTCGCGCAGACTGCCCAGCACCGCGTTCATCATCGGAGGCGGCCCGCACAGGAAGACGTCCCGGTCGCCGATGTCCGGCACGAGCCGTACGAGCTCGTTCGGCGCCAGCTTGTCGGGGCTGACCGGCCCGGACACCAGGTGCAGCTCGGCGCCCTTGGCCTGGGCGAGCTCCCGCAGCTCGTCGTAGAGAACCGCGTCCCGGTCCGTGGACACCCGGTAGATGACCACCGCGTGCCCTTGCACCTCCTCCAGCAGGGCCCTGATGGGGGTGACACCCACACCACCGGCGATGAGCACGGACTCCGGCCGGGTGCGGTGCATCGCGGTGAAGGCGCCGTACGGGCCCTCGGCGAAGACCCGCGTACCGACCTTCAGGTGCCGCAGGCCCGCGGTGCCGTCACCCGCCGTCTTGGCGGTGAGCCGCAGCGTCCGGCCGTCCGGCGCCGCCGACAGCGAGAACGGGTTGGCCTGCCACCACCGGTCCCTGGTCAGGAACCGCCACAGGAAGAACTGGCCCGCGCGCGCCGGCAACCGGTCCAGGTCGCGCCCCGTCATGTAGATCGACACGACACTGTCGGACTCGGGGACCACGGCCGAGACCCGCAGCTGGTGGCGCATGTTCCGCCACAGCGGCAGCACCAGCCGGCCCAGGACGACCGCGCCGAGCGCCACGCCCCACACGCCGTACCAGTACGCCGTGGCGAAGGAGGACGCGGTGAAGGTCGTCCCCACCGCCACCTGGTGCGTGAAGGCCAGCACGACCGCGACGTACGTGTAGAGGTGGATGAAGTGCCACGTCTCATAGGCCAGCCTTCGGCGGGCGTAGCGGGCCGAGACGCCGCCGATCACGAGGATCAGCACCAGCGCGACGACGGCGCGCAGCACGCCCTCGACGGTCTCGGCGAGATCCACGAGCTGACTCACCGGGTCCATGCCGGAGGAGTCGGCGTAGCCGAAGGTGATGAACACGGCGTGGCCCAGCAGCGTCCAGAGCAGGCCGAAGCCGACCCAGCGGTGCCAGGAGGTCAGCCGGTCCATGCCGATGCGGCGGTCGAGCCACGGCAGCCGGGCGACCAGCAGCAGCTGGAAGGCCATCAGGAGCGCGCCGTACAGGCCGAGGAGCCGGCCCATGACGATGAGGGCGTTCGAGGCGAACCCGGCCTGGACGAAGAACACGGTCACCACGGCTACGTTCACGGCCAGCACGCCGCACAGGCCGGCGCGGGCCACCACCTTGGGGCGCACGGCCGCGGGAGGTGGCGGAACGGTCGTCTGGACAGTAGTCACGGGGTCGGCAACTCCTTGATCGGGTCCTGGGACTCCGAGCCTGCCTGGCGGGAGCTGTCGTTTTCCTGTCGGTCAACTTTCAAGTTTTTATCGATGTGGAGTCGGGGGGCCCGCGACTATGGCGTCATGAGGCACGTGAAGCACTATGGGCACGTGGAAAAAGTACGACTTCTCGTCGTGGACGACGACCCGCCCATCGCCGACCTGGTCGCGACGGTCGCCCGCTACGAGGGCTGGGAGGCGGTGACCGCGAACTCCGGCGAGGAGGC
Organism: Streptomyces sp. ActVer; assembly: GCF_027270795.1. Taxonomy (NCBI): domain Bacteria; kingdom Bacillati; phylum Actinomycetota; class Actinomycetes; order Kitasatosporales; family Streptomycetaceae; genus Streptomyces; species Streptomyces sp. ActVer. The sequence continues at coordinate 47,396 of NZ_JAPWHT010000014.1, read as the reverse complement.
GCTGCACCGTGCCGCGGACTTCCATCCGGACATCGTGGTGCTCGACCTCATGCTGCCCGGGCTCGACGGCTTCGCCGTGCTCGACCGGCTGCGGCTGTCCGGGACGATGGTGCCCGTGGTGTTCCTGACCGCCCGGGACGGCGTGGCCGACCGGGTCGCGGGCCTGACCAGGGGCGGCGACGACTACCTGGTGAAGCCGTTCGCGGTGGAGGAGCTCATGGCCCGGCTGCGGACCGTGCTGCGCCGCAGCGCGGGACCGGCCTTCCAGCGGTCGGTGCTGAGTGTCGCGGACCTGACCATGGACGAGGACACCCGCGAGGTGCGCCGCGGCGACCGGCTGCTGACGCTCACCCCGACCGAGTACGAGGTGCTCCGCTATCTGATGCGGAAGTCTCCGACCGTGCTCACCAAGGCGCAGATCCTCGACCATGTCTGGGAGTACGGCTTCGGCGGCCGGTCGAACGTGGTGGAGCTGGTCATCAGCCGGCTGCGCCGCAAGCTCGACGGCATCGACGAGGACGGGGCGCCGCTCATCCACACCGTGCGGGGCGTCGGATACGTGGTGCGACAGGTCGCCGAGTGATCCGCCGCTTCAGGGAGACCTACCGCAGGCTGCGGCTGGGCACCCGGCTGGCCCTCGGCATGGGCGTGCTCTCACTGGTCGTGTTCGCCGTCGTCGGGGCGTCGCTGTCGATGTACATGCGGGGCTATCTGGAACGCCAGCTCAACGACCAGATGAAGCTCGTCCAGATCACCCAGTCCAAGGACGTCACGGCGTACGGCACCGTGCAGGGCAAGCCGTACTACGGCTGGTACACCGCCTCGTACGAGGTGTCGGCCGGCTCTGCCGTCCTCCGCAAGCCCGCGGACGTACCGGCGGACGCCGACGAGCTCGCCACCGTCGCCGAGGCGCTGCAGGCCTCGGGCCACGACCCGCTCTTCCGCACCGCGCACATCAAGGGGAAGGGAACGTACCGGCTGCGTGCCTGCGAGGCCGAACCCGGGGTGGTCCTGGTCACCGCGGCGCCCATGGACGGCATCGAGGACACCATGGACCAGCTGGCCACGGTCCAGGTCGTCGCGTTCGCCCTCGCGCTGGTCGGGCTCGTGGTGTTCGGCCGCGCGGTGCTGCGGCGGGGCCTGAAGCCGCTCAGCGACATGGCGCACACGGCCCGCGGCATCACCTCGCACGACTTCACCGACTCGGCGCGGCTTCCGGTGCGCGCCGACCGCGGGAACGGCGGCCCTGAGGTCGAGGAGCTGCGCACCGCGTTCAACACCATGCTGGAGCACATCGACGACTCGCTGGCCGTCCGCACGGAGGCGGAACAGCGGCTGCGCCGGTTCGTCGCGGACGCCTCGCACGAGCTGCGAACGCCCCTGATGTCGGTACGCGGCTACGCGGACCTCTTCCAGTACGCGGCGGCCAACGAGCCCGAGGAGCGGGAGAAGCACCTGGCCCGGCTGCGTGCCGAGGCGGCCAGGATGGGTGTGCTCCTGGACGACCTGCTGCTGCTCGCCCGGCTGGACGCCGCCGAGGTGGAGGCACCGGTGCGGCTGGAGGACGCGGATCTGGCGGAGCTGGTGCGCCAGGCCGCGGAGGCCTTCCGCGCGGCCCGCCCGGACCATCCGCTGACCGTGGCCACCGGTCCCGGTCCGGTGCGGCTGCGCCTCGACGCCCTGCGCATCCGGCAGGTCCTGGACAACCTCCTCACCAACGCCGCCGTCCACACCCCTGCCGGTACGAAGGTGTCCGTCGAGGTGTCGGTCGTGGCCGACGCGGCGGTCGTCCGCGTCACCGACTCCGGTCCCGGCATCCCGGCCGCCGACCAGGAGCACGTCTTCGACCGCTTCTTCCGCATCGACAAGGCCCGCAGCCGCGACCGAGGAGGCAGCGGCCTGGGCCTCGCGGTCGCCCGCTCCCTGGCCCAGGCCCACGCCGGCACGATCACCCTGACAAGCGGCCCGGGCGCGACGACCTTCACAATGAGGCTTCCCTTGGCCCCCTAAGGGGCGCGGGGAACTGCGCGACCAGCCACGAACGGCCCGCACCCGGCGCCCCACGAACGAGCCCCCCGGCCTACTCGGCGTAGAACGTGGCGTCCGCCTTCGCCGTCGTCGTATCGGCCGGCTGCGTCACCAGCAGATAGTTGTAGTGCCGGACATAGCTGCCCGCCACGTTGTACGACTCGAAAGAGACGCCCGCCGACGCGTCGGCCAGCCCCGCCCGCCGATAGAAGCTCGCGTCACCCTTGAAGGCCGTACTCCCGTCACTCTTGTCCACCCACACCTCACCGTTGCTCCGGTGACGGAGGTAGTACCCCGGGAAGTTCGCCGATTCCAGGGAGACGGTCCCCGTGCCGGCAAGCCCGGTCACGACACGGAACTGCGAGTCCGCGAGGTTGGTGACGTTCGGCTCGATCTTCGCCCGGTACTCCCAGTGCCGGATGAACCGGTCGGGGAAGTTGTACGAGGAGAAGCGGACCGGCGTGACACCGTCGGCCACGGGGATGCCGAGGTTGGGCGTGCCGTCGGCGTTCCAGTACAGCTTCTGGTAGCGGGTACGGCGGTTGGGGTCGTTGAGCGGGTCGCCGCTGATGTCCTTGTAGTTGCGGTCGTGGTAGACGAGGATGTCGGACTTTCCGTCCTCGGACGTGGTGAAGGTGTTGTGGCCCGGACCGTACTGGCCGGTCGCGTCGTTGCTCTTGAAGACCGGAGTCTGGGTCTTCGTCCAGGAGGCCGGGTTCATCAGGTCGGCCGTGCTGTTGGCGGTCAGCAGGCCGAGGCAGTAGTTGGCGTCGGTGGCGCTGGCCGAGAAGGTCATGAAGACCTTGCCGTTCCGCTGGATGACGGCCGGTCCTTCGTTGACACGTTGGCCGACGGTCTCCCAGGAGAGCGTCGGGGTGGAGATTCGCGCCGGGGTGCCGCTGATGGTCCAGGGGTTGGACATCGGGGCGAGATAGATGCTGGTTCCGGTGCCGACCGCCGGGTCGTTCTGCGCCCAGCTCAGATAGCGGGTGCCGCCGACGGTGAAGGTCGTCGCGTCGAGCGAGAAGGTGTCCAGCGGCAGGGCGATACGGCCCTTCTCGGTCCAGGTCCCGGTCAGCGGATTGGCGGCGCTGGTCTCCAGGACGTACGGCCGGATCTTCCAGATGTCGTTGGAAGCACCGGCGGCGAAGTAGACGTACCACTTGCCGTCGATGAAGTGAATCTCCGGCGCCCAGATGTGCGCGCCCATCTCACCGCTGGCGTGCTTCGTCCAGATCGTCGTCTCGGCGGCGGTGGACAGGCCCTGGAGCGTGGTGGCCCGCCGCATGACGATCCTGTCGTACGCGGGCACGGTGGCGGTGAAGTAGTAGTAGCCGTCGGTGTGTTTGAAGATGTGCGGATCGGCGCGCTGTTCGGCGATCGGATTGGTGAAGGTGACGGCGGGCGAGGCGGGGGCGGCGGCCTCGGCGATGCCGGAGGCCAGGGCGGCCAGGGTGACGAGCAGCGCCGTGACCACCCTTGCGATCGTGCGTCTCACTGAGTTCCTCTCGATCACGTCGAATGCGTCACATCACGTCGAACGCGCCGGTCATGTCGTCGGCTTGAACTGCCACTGCTGGCAGGTGTTGTTGAGCCAGGACCACTGGCGCACGTCGACGCCGTCGGCCGTGCCGCAGTTGGCGACGTCGGCGACCTTGCCGGTGCTCTCGTTGACGATCCGCACGTAGTCGCCGGTGGCCGTGTGGACGAGGCGGTACTTCTGGCAGTTGTTGTTCAGCCAGGACCACTGGGCGATGTCGGTTCCGTCGGCGGCGGCGCAGCCTGCGGTGTCCATGACCTTGCCGGTGGCCACGTTCACCAGCCGGCTGGTGTCGTTGCCCTGGTCCTCGATCCGCCACTTCTGGTTGGCGCCGCCGGTGCAGGTCCACTGGAAGATGTTGGCGCCGTCCGCGGTGCTGCCACCGGCCACGTCCAGGCACTTGCCGCTGTTGCGGTTCACGAGGGTGTACGCCGTCGGGGTCGCCGCGGTCTCGGCGGACGGGCAGGGAAGGGTGGTTCCGAGGGCGACGGGGGTGCCGAAGTTGGGTGTGCCGTCCGCGTTCCAGGTGAACTTCTGGGCGCGGGTGGTCCGGCCGTTGCCGCAGCCGCCGTTCGCGGTGTTGTTGCCGTGGTAGACGATCCAGTTCTCGGTGCCGTCGGGCGAGGTGAAGAAGCCGTTGTGGCCGGGGCCGTAGACACCCGCCGCGTCGTTGCGCTGGAAGACGGGGGTCTGCTTCTTCGTCCAGGAGGACGCCGACAGCGGGTTGGTGCCGGTCAGTTCGAGCTGGCCGAGCTTGTAGTCCGCGGTCTGGCAGTGGCTGGCGGAGAAGGTGAGGAAGGTGCGGCCGTCGTGGTACAGCGGCTCGGGCCCCTCGTTGACAGCGCCGCCCGAGGTCTCCCAGCTCAGCGTCGGGCTGGAGATGACGCTGAAGGTGGAACTGCTCAGCGTGTACGGGTTGCTCATCGGCGCGATGACCAGGCTCTGCGTACTGCCGTTGATGAATCCGCTGCCGACCAGGTACAGGCTGTTGCCCTGCTTCAGCACACTGGCGTCGATGAGCCAGCCGCCCGGAGTGAGGTTGGAGCCGGTGAGCTGGTTCTTGAAGGTGTACGGGCCCATCGGGTCGGTGCCCGCGCTCTCCAGGACGTAGGTGCGCTGGGAGTCGCAGCAGGCGACGCCGCTCTGCCCGGCGGAGTAGTACAGGTACCAGCGCCCGTCGAAGAAGTGCAGTTCCGGGGCCCAGAAGTTGGTGTTCCGGGTGGAGGTGGTGTCACTCCACACCTGGACGCTGGGGGCCACGGACAGACCGGCCAGGGTCGGCGACTTCCGCATGGTCAGCACACCGGTGAACGACGTGGTGACCAGGTAGTAGTTGCCGTTGTAGTACTCCAGCCAGGGGTCGGCGCCCTTCTGCGCCTTGACGGGGTTCGTGTACGGCCGCCCCTCCACGGCCGTGGCGGGCTGCGTGGCGACGGAGGCGAGCATCACGATCAGCGCTGCCACGAGGGTGCACCAGTGACGGGCACGGAACACGGCGGATCCCCTTCCGATGAGCACTACGTTCGTGGCGTTCGAAATCCCGTACAGCGTGCGTAACTTCGACCAGAAGATAAGTACGCACGAGGTAAGCGTCAACGCTTCTGACACGTTTGATTCCGGTCGGCTTTCCGTGACGTAAAACCACGAACGTCACGCGGACCTACGGGTGTTACGCAAAGCCTCCAGCTGTTCGACCTGCCGGACATTGTTCGGAACCCCTTGACGCCCCCGTTCACACCGCTTCACACTCTCGCAACGCGACGTCACACACGCGAAACGGCACGAGCCCGCTGCTGAGACCTCGCGGTCCTTTCCTTCCGGCATGTCTCAGCAGAGGAAGTTGAAACGATGCGACTCGCGAGACCCCGTAGCCGTACAAGACGTTGGGCAGGAGGGCTCGCCGGACTGACCACGGCCTCACTGCTCCTCGGACTCGCCGGGCCCGTCGCCCCCGCCAACGCGGCCGAGAGCGCGGACATCACCGACGGCCTGGCCCTCTGGTACAAGCTCGACGCCGCCTCCGGCACCACGGTCGCCGACGCCTCCGGCAACGGCCGGACCGGCACGGTGAACGGCACCGCCACCTGGTCCGACACCGGCGAGGGGCTCTCGTTCAACGGCTCCGACACCTACGTCAAGGTGCCGGACAACATCATGAGCGGCATGAACTCGATCTCCGTCTCGATGGACGTGAAGGTCGACTCCGCGCAGAACACCCCGTACTTCATCTACGGCTTCGGCAACACGAGCGGCTCCGCGGGCAACGGCTACCTCTTCACCACCGGCAGCACCTTCCGGACCTCCATCGCCTCCGGCAACTGGTCGACGGAACAGACCACCCAGCCCTCCCCCGCCCGCGCCATGACCCGTGCCGTGTGGAAGCAGGTCACGTACACCCAGACGGGCAACACCGGTGTCCTGTACGAGGACGGCGTCGAGGTGGCTCGCAACACCGCGGTCACCATCACGCCCGGCTCCATCGGCTCCGGCACCACGACCGCCAACTACATCGGCAAGTCGGTGTACCCGGGCGACAAACTCTTCAAGGGCAGCATCCGCGACTTCCGGGTCTACGACCGGGCGTTGGCCGGCTCGGAGGTCGAGCAGCTCTCCCTCCCCGTCGCCACCCGGGGCGTCGCCGACGACAAGGCCGCCCTCGCCCTCGGCGACACGAGCGCCGTCGTCGCGGACCTGACCCTGCCCACCACCGGCACGGCGGGCGGCTCCTCGATCAGCTGGAAGAGCGACACCCCCACGGTGGTGTCGGACTCCGGTGCCGTAACCCGCCCCGCCGCAGGTGAGCCGGACGGTCACGCGAAGCTCACCGCGACCCTGAAGAAGGGTTCGGTGACGGACACCAGGACCTTCGACGTCACGGTCCCGGCCGCTTTCGACGACGACACGGCCACCGAGCAGGCCGCCGAGGCGCTGAAGGTCGACAACCTCGACGACGTGCGCGGCAACATCACTCTGCCGTCGACCGGTTCGTACGGCACGAAGGTCGGCTGGACCTCCGCGAAGCCGGACGTCGTCTCCGCCGACGGCATCGTCCGCCGCCCGGCACACGGCGACGGCGGTACGACCGTCGAGCTGACCGCGACCGTCACCAAGGGCGACGCGCAGGCGACCCGTGTCCTCACCGCGAAGGTGCCCGAACTCCCCGCCGAGGCGCCCCTCAAGGGCTATATGTTCAGCTACTTCACCGGCGAGGGCACCTCGGACGGCGAGCAGCTGTACGCGGCCCTGAGCAAGGGCGACGACCCGTTGAAATGGCGGGAGTTGAACGAGGGCAAGCCCGTCCTGACCTCCACGCTCGGTGAGAAGGGCCTGCGCGACCCGTTCATCATCCGCTCCCCCGAGGGCGACAAGTTCTACCAGATAGCCACCGACCTGAGGATCTACGGCAACGGCAACTGGGACGCGTCCCAGCGCACCGGCAGCAAGTCCATCATGGTCTGGGAGTCCACCGACCTGGTCCACTGGACCGACCAACGCCTGGTCAAGGTCTCCCCCGACTCGGCCGGCAACACCTGGGCACCCGAGGCGTTCTACGACGAGAAGCTCGGCTCGTACGTCGTCTTCTGGGCGTCGAAGCTGTACGACAACGCCGAGCACTCGGGCGACACGTACAACCGCATGATGTACGCGACCACCCGCGACTTCCGTACCTTCAGCGAGCCCAAGGTGTGGATCGACCGCGGCTACTCGGTCATCGACTCCACGATGATCAAGCAGGGCGACACCTACTACCGGCTGTCGAAGGACGAGCGGAACAACTCCTCGTCGACCCCGAACAGCAAGTTCATCTTCCAGGAGAAGAGCGACTCGATCCTCGACGAGTCCTGGGACTTCGTGGCCGAGGGCATCGGCAAGGGCGCGATGAGCGCCGCCGAGGGACCGCTGGTGTTCAAGTCCAACACCGAGGAGAAGTGGTACGCGTTCCTCGACGAGTTCGGCGGCCGCGGCTACATCCCCTTCGAGACGACGAACCTCGCCTCCGGCAGCTGGACCCCGTCCACCGGATATGACCTTCCGTCAAAACCACGCCACGGCACGGTACTTCCGGTCACGCAGGCCGAGTACGACCGGCTGCTGAAGGCGTACCAGCCGGACCAGGTCGTCGAGTCGGTCGAGGACGTCAAGGTGACTACGGGCATCGGTGAAGCCCCGGTTCTGCCGGGGACGGTCATCGCCGACTACGCCGACGGCGTCAAGCGGCCCGTCTCCGTCACCTGGGACGACGTCCCCGCCTCGGAGTACGCGCAGGCCGGCACCTTCACCGTGAAGGGCAGCCTGCCCGACGGCGCCGCGCTCAGGGTCGAGGCCGAGGTCACGGTCTCGGCTCAGGGCCCCGACGTCCCCGCAGACCTGGTCCTGCGCTACGGCTTCGACGAGACGGACGGAAGCATCGCGCGTGACTCCAGCGGCCGCGGCTACCACGGCACATACGTCCGTACGCCCGACTTCGGGACCGGCGTGGACGGCGGCTCGTTCAAGATGTCCGGCGGTTCGAGCAGTTCGACCACCTCTCCGTACGTCAGGATCCCCAACGGCGTGCTGAAGGGTGCCGACAGCGCCACCGTCTCCACGTACGCGAAGTGGAAGGGCGGGGACAACTTCCAGTGGCTCTTCGGTCTTGGCCCGGACAGCGACAAATACCTCTTCGCCAGTCCGTCCAACGGCGGCGGCAAGCTCTTCTCCGCGATCACCAAGGCCACTTGGTCGGGCGAGAAGCAGATGACCGGCGGCTCGCAGCTCACCCCCGGGAAGTGGCAGCACGTCACCGTGACCGTGAACGGCGCGACCGAGACCGCGATCCTCTACGTGGACGGCGTCGAAGCGGCCCGGGCGACCGGCGTCACCATCAAGCCGTCCGAGCTGTACGACGCGTCGAAGGGCTACTCCGGCTACATCGGCAAGTCGCTCTACTCCCCCGACCCGTACTTCGGCGGCGAGGTCGACGACTTCCGCGTCTACAACCGGGCGCTGTCGCCCACCGAGGTCCTGGAACTGAGCGGGAACACGACCGGGATCGCCACGGCGACCCACCCCGCTCTCAAGGTCGACGCGATCATCGACGACGCGGCCGGCAAGGTCACTCTCCCGCTCGCCGAGGGCAGTGATCTCACCGCCCTGGCACCGGAGTTCGGCCTCGCCCACGGGGCGTCCATCAGCCCCGCGTCCGGCTCGCTCCACGACTTCACCCAGCCCGTGAAATACGAGGTCACCGGCTCGGACGGCAAGAAGCGCACCTGGACGGTCCGGGCCCTGGAGATGAAGAGCCCGGTGCTGCCGGGGCTCAACGCCGACCCGAACATCACGAGGTTCGGCGACACCTTCTACATCTACCCGACCACGGACGGCTTCCCGGGCTGGAGCGGCACGCAGTTCAAGGCGTACTCGTCGAAGGACCTGGTGCGCTGGGAGGACCACGGCGTCGTCCTCGACCTGGGTCCGGACGTCAGCTGGGCCGACAGCAGGGCCTGGGCCCCGGCGATCGAGGAGCGGAACGGCAAGTACTACTTCTACTTCTGCGCCGACGCGAACATCGGTGTCGCGGTGTCCGACTCGCCCACCGGCCCGTTCAAGGACGCGCTGGGCAAGCCACTGCTGAAGGCGGGCCAGTATCCGGGCCAGATGATCGACCCGGCGGTGTTCACGGACGACGACGGCACGCCGTACCTGTACTGGGGCAACGGCAGGGCGTACGCCGTCCCGCTGAACGACGACATGGTCTCCTTCGACGCGTCGAAGGTCACCGACATGACTCCCAGCGGCTACAACGAGGGCACCTTCGTCGTCAAGCGCAAGGGCACCTACTACTTCATGTGGTCGGAGAACGACACCCGGGACGAGAACTACCGCGTCGCCTACGCGACCGGCTCCTCGCCCACGGGCCCCTGGACCAAGCGGGGCGTGATCCTGGAGAAGGACCTGTCCCTGGGCATCAAGGGCCCCGGCCACCACTCGGTGGTCAAGGTGCCGAACACCGACGACTGGTACATCGCCTACCACCGTTTCGCCATCCCGGGCGGTGACGGCACGAACCGCGAAACCACCATCGACAAGCTGGAGTTCGACGCCGACGGGCTGATCAAGAAGGTCGTCCCGACATTGTCGAGCGTCGACCCGGTGACCATCGTCCGGGCCGGTCCGGACGCGATGGGCACCGAGGGGAGCGCGATCCCGGTCACCGGCACGATCTCCGGAGCGGGCAAGCCCCGGTGGACGGCCGAGAGCGGAGCGCCCTGCACCTTCGCCGACCCCGACGCCGTCCTCACCTCGGTCACCTGCGCCGACGACGGCACGTACGAGGTGACGCTGACCGGGGGCCGCAGCAGTGACACGCTCACCGTGACCGTCGACAACGCGGCGCCGGTGATCACGTCGGCGACGGGGCCCGCCTCGGCGGTGTCCGTCGGTAAGAGTGCGTCCGTGAAGGCCGCGTTCACCGACCTGGGGTCCGACGACACCCAGACGTGCGAGGTCGACTGGAAGGACGGCACCGAGCCGTCCACGGGCACCGTCACGAATGCGGGCTGCGCGGCCACGCACACGTACAAGAAGGCGGGCATCCACCGTCCGGTGGTCACCGTCACCGACGACGACGGCGGCAAGGACAGCACCCAGCTGCCCGAACTGGTCGTCTACGACCGTGCGGCAGGTCCGATCGCGGGCGTCGGAGTCATCTCCTCCCCGGCGGGCGCCTACCCGGCGAAGCCCTCACTGACCGGTCTTGCGGGCTTCTCCTTCGGCGCCGCATACAAGAAGGCGAAGGACACCGTGCCGAGCGGCAACGCGACCTTCGACTTCGCGGCCGGCAAGGTGAAGTTCCGCTCCACCGGCTCGGACTGGCTGGTCGTCACCCGCTCCGAAGCCCAGTACCAGGGCTCGGGCACGGTCAACGGCACCGGCGGCTACGCCTTCCGCATCACCATCACCGACTCCCCCGACACCTACCGCATCAGGATCTGGAAGAAGTCCACGGGCGACGTCGTCTACGACAACCGCACGGGCTCGAAGGCTTACGGCATCGTGTTCGGCTGACGGCTGACGCACCACCCTCACCAGCAGAGGCGCTCGGGGCTCTTGGCCCCGGGCGCCTCTATTCGGCTCGGCCGGGAACGTACTGGGCCGCGTACTCCCCGGTGGCCGGGACGGTGGTGATGACGTCGACCATGACGCCGTCGGGTGCCCCGACGATGAAGTGACGCTGCCCGAACTCCTCCGTGCGCAGCGTGAGGAGCACGGGCAGGCCCGCCTCCTCGACCAGTCGCTGGTGTTCGGCGTCGACGTCCTCGACCTCGAAGTTGAGCAGGAGCCCGCCCCGGACGGGGACGCGATGCCCTTCGGGGAGGGTCGGGTGGGTGTGGTCGAGCAGTGCGAGCTCGTACTGCGGGGCCTCGGTGTGCCTGAGGCTCACGTACCAGTCTGCCTCGAAGGTCGCCTCGAAGCCGAAGTGACGGACGTAGAAGTCGCGCGACGCGGTGACGTCACGGGTGGCGATCACCGGGTAGAAGCCGCTGAGCCGGGTCTTCATGGCATCTCTCTCTTTCATGACAGCTCTCCTCCGCTCGCACACCCCGTTTCACATACCCAGGGTATGTGAAAAAGGACGTTAGCATACCCGGGGTATGCGAACTCGAGGAGGTGGAGCGCTGATGGCTGTCACGAGGGCCGAGCAGCGGGCGGCGACCCGACGGGCGCTGTTGGCCGAGGGGCGTCGGCGATTCTCCGCCGACGGCTACCACGACGTGGTGCTCGCGGAGGTGGCCCGGGCCGTCGGGGTCACGAAGGGCGCTGCCTACCACCACTTCGAGAGCAAGGCGGGGCTCTTCCGGGCCGTGGTCGCCGAGGTACAGCGCGAACTCGGCGAGAGGGTCGCGGAGTCCGCCGAGCGGTACGACGACCCGTGGGAGCGGCTACGGGCCGGTTGCCGGACCTTCCTGGCCGCCGGGTCAGACGCGGCCGTGCGCCGGATCCTGCTGGTGGACGCCCCGACCGCGCTCGGCTGGGACGAGTGGCGCGCCATGGACGAGGAGTCCTCCGCCCGGCATCTGGGCGAGGCGCTGGAGGCCCTGGTGGAGGCCGGGATCATCACCGAGCAGCCGGTGGAGCCGCTGGCCCGTCTGCTGTCGGGAGCGATGAACGAGGCCGCGCTGTGGCTGGCCCGCGTGGCGGACCCGGAGGCGCAGGCTCGGACCGAACAGGCCCTGGACCGGCTGCTGAACGGGCTGCGGGCCTGAGGCCCCGACCGAACTCACCGTATCCGCAGCCCTGTTGGCGACGGTCAACGGCGAGGGGCCACCTCCCCTGAGGTGGCCCCTCGCCGCGCCGCGGACGGGAGAGAGCCGTCAGGTTCCCCCCGCCACGGCTTTCTTGCGGCTCGTCATCGCGCGCTGGATCAGGATGAACGCGCAAAGAAGCACGCCCGTCGCGATCTTCGTCCACCACGAGCTCAGTGTGCCCTCGAACTGGATGAGGCTCTTGATGAGGCCGAGGACGAGGACGCCGAAGAGGGTGCCGATCACATAGCCGGAGCCGCCCGTGAGGAGCGTGCCGCCGATGACGACCGCGGCGATCGCGTCGAGTTCCATGCCGGTGGCGTGCAGGGGGTCACCGGACTGGATGTAGAGGGTGAAGAGGAGTCCGGCGAGCGCCGAGCAGAAGCCGCTCATCGTGTACACGGCGATCTTGGTGCCGCCCTGCGGAAGGCCCATCAGCAGGGCCGACTGCTCGTTGCCGCCGATGGCGTACACCCGGCGTCCGAAGCGCGTGTAGTGCAGGACGTAGAACGCCGCGGCCAGTACCACCAGCGCCACGATGGCCCCGATGGAGAGGAAGGCCCCGCCCAGTGACACCTGTGTCTGGGCCATGCTGCTCACGGAGGAGTCGCCGATGGAGATGGACTCCTTGCTGATGACCAGGCACAGGCCCCGGAAGAGGAAGAGGCCGGCCAGGGTCACGATGAAGGGCTGGATCTCGAAGTTCTGGATCACATAGCCCATCAGGAAGCCGCCGAAGGCTCCCACGGCGAGCGCCATGGGGATGACGACCACGATCGGCAGGCCCTGACGTTCCACCAGCCATGCCGTGAACATGGTCGTGAAGCCGATGACGGAGCCGACCGAGAGGTCGATGCCGCCGGACAGGATGACGAAGGTGGCGCCGACGGCGGCGACCAGCAGATAGCTGTTGTCGATGAACAGGTTGAGGAAGACCTGCGCTTCGGCGAACCCGTAGTTCTGGTACCGGCTCAGGCCGACGCCGTACATCACGAGGAAGAGACCGGCCGTCACCAGGACGGGCAGCCGCCGGTCGCCGAGTACGCGCGCGGCCTTGCCGGCCGTACGGCTGTCCGCCGCCGTCGGCCGCTGGGTGGTCGTGCTCATCACGACACCTCCATCTTGGGAGAGGCCTCGGCCGCCGGGGCGGTCTCCGCCGGTGCCGGTGCCGCGGCCTGCTTGCCGCCGAGCCTCGCGCCGAACACCTTGGCGCGGAACTTCGGCGACTGCATCAGGCAGACGATGATGACGACGGCGGCCTTGAAGACCAGGTTGGTCTGGGTCGGCACGCCGATGGTGTAGATCGTGGTGGTCAGGGTCTGGATGACGAGGGCGCCGACGACCGTGCCGCCGATGGAGAACCGGCCGCCGAGCAGCGGCGTACCGCCGATGACCACGGCGAGGATCGCGTCGAGCTCGATCCACAGACCGGCGTTGTTGCCGTCCGCGGCGGAGGTGTTGGAGCTGATCATCAGTCCCGCGATACCGGCGCACAGCGCGCAGAACACGTACACCATGATCTTGATGCGCATGGACCTGATGCCGACCAGGCGGCTGGCCTCGGCGTTGCCGCCGACGGACTCGACGAGCAGGCCGAGGGCCGTGCGGCGGGTGAGCACCACGGTGACGGCCACGACGGCGGCCACGATGAAGATGGAGAAGGGCAGCGTCAGCCAGTAGCCGCCGCCGATCAGCTTGTACGGCTCGCTGTTGACGGTGATGATCTGCCCGTCGGTGATGAGCTGGGCGACACCGCGGCCGGCGACCATGATGATCAGCGTGGCGATGATCGGCTGGATGCCCATCCTGGCGACCAGGAAGCCGTTCCAGAGGCCGCAGACGATGGCGGCCGCCAGTCCGATGCCCAGGGCCAGGAACACCCCGGACAGGGCGCTCTGGTCGGCCTGGTCGCTGATGTACGAACAGGTCAGGGCGCCGGTGATGGCGACCACGGCGCCGACGGAGAGGTCGATGCCGCCGGTGGCGATGACCAGGGTCATGCCGACCGCGACCAGGATGAGGGGCGAGCCGAACAGGACGATCGAGACGAGGCTCCCGTAGAGGTGGCCGTCCGTCATCTTGATGGCGAAGAAGTCGGGTGTGAAGGGAACGTTGACGAGCAGCAGGATGACCAGCACGGCGACCGGCCAGAACAGGTGATGGTGCGTCAGCGCTCGCCATCGGGGAGTGGTGGTCACTGGTGCTCTCCGCTCGCGATGGTCTCCAGGATCCGGGTGGTGGTGATCTCGGGCCCGTTGGCGAGCTGCGCCACCAGCTTGCGGTCGCGCAGCACTCCGATGGTGTGGCTGAGCCGCAGGACCTCCTCCAGCTCGGCCGCGATGTACAGCACGGCCATGCCCTCCTCGGAGAGCGAGACCACCAGTTTCTGGATCTCGGCCTTCGCGCCGATGTCGATGCCGCGCGTCGGCTCGTCCAGGATCAGCAGTTTCGGCTGGGTGATCAGCCAGCGGGCGAGCAGCACCTTCTGCTGGTTGCCGCCGCTGAGCTGGCCGACCCTGGCCTCGGGGTTGGCGGGCCTGATGTCCAGGGCCTTGATGTACTTGGCGACGAGTTCGTCGCGCTGGGCGACCGGGATGGGCCGGGTCCAGCCGCGGGATGCCTGCAGGGCGAGGATGATGTTCTCCCGCACCGTCAGGTCCGGTACGAGGCCCTCGGTCTTGCGGTTCTCCGAGCAGAACGCGACGCCCGCGGCGATCGCGTCGTTCGGGGCGGTCATCGAGACCTGCTTGCCGCCGATGGTGAGCTTGCCGCTGTCGGGGTGGTCGGCGCCGAAGAGCAGCCGGGCGAGTTCGGTGCGGCCGGATCCGAGGAGTCCGGCGAGTCCGATGACCTCACCCTTCTTGATCTCCAGGTCGAAGGGGGCGATGCCGCCGACGCGGCCGAGGCCGTCCGCCTTGAGCAGCAACTCCCCCACGTCGGAGTGGAGTTGCTGGTCGTGCAGCTCCTCCAGCTGGTCAAGGGCCTTGCCGATCATCAGCTGGACGAGGCCGACCTGGTCGAGGTCGCGGACCATGTGCTCGCCGACCAGGGTGCCGTTGCGCAGGACGGTCATCCGGTCGCAGACCTCGTAGATCTGGTCGAGGAAGTGCGACACGAAGAGGATCGCGACGCCCTCGTCCTTCAACCGCCGCATCAGGGCGAAGAGTTCGAGGACCTCGTCGCGGTCGAGGCTGGAGGTCGGCTCGTCGAGGATGAGCACCTTGGTGCCCGCCCCCTGGCCGTCGGCGTCCCCGGTGCCCACCGACCGTACGACCGCGACCAGTTGCTGCACGGCCAGGGGGTACGAGGACAGGGGCGCGGTGACGTCGATGTCGAGGCCGAGCCGGTCGACCAGCTCGGCGGCCTCGCGGCGCAGCCGCTTCCACTGGATGCGGCCGAAGCGGGTGGGTTCGCGTCCGATGAAGATGTTCTCCGCCACCGACAGGTTGGGGCAGAGGTTGACCTCCTGGTAGACCGTGCTGACGCCGGCCTGCTGCGCCTGCGACGGGCTGGCGAACCGTACGTTCGTGCCGTTGAGGGTGATGGTGCCGCCGTCCAGGGAGTGGACCCCGGTCAGCACCTTGATGAGGGTGGACTTGCCGGCGCCGTTCTCGCCGAGCAGTGCGTGGATCTCGCCGGGGAAGAGCCGGAAGTCGACACCCGACAGAGCCCGTACCCCCGGAAACTCTTTGACTATGCCCGCCATCTCCAGGACGGGCAGCGGCTCTGCCATGGCAGCGCTCCTCATGGATTTCGTTCAGGCCCGCAGGGAGCCCCCTGAGCCGAGGTGTTCGGCCGGACGGAGGCTCCCTGGCGGTGGGTGCGGTCGGTCAGTACGCGCGAGTCGACGCCCGCGGATCAGTACCTGCGGATCGGCACCCGCGGATCAGTACCTGCGGGTCGAGCCCGAAGGTCAGTACTTGCGGGTGGGGAGCGCGTCCTTGGCCTGGTCCTGCATGAAGTCGCCCTCCTTGGTCTTGATCCAGCGGTCGACCGTCTCGCCGTCCTTGACCTTCTGCACGACCTCCATCAGCTGGGGGCCGAGCAGCGGGTTGCACTCGACGATGGCGTTGATCTTGCCCTCGGACATGGCGACGAAGCCGTCCTTCACGCCGTCGACCGTGACGATCAGGATGTCCTTGCCGGGCTTCTTGCCGGCCGCCTCGATGGCCTGGATGGCGCCGATGCCCATGTCGTCGTTGTGCGCGAACAGCACGTCGATGTCCGGGTTGGACTGCAGGAAGGCCGCCATGACCTGCTTGCCGCCGGCGCGGGTGAAGTCACCGGTCTGGCTGACGACGATCTTCCAGTCGTCCTTGTGGTCGGCGTCCATGACCTCCTTGAAGCCCTTGGCACGCTCGATCGCGGGGGCGGCACCGGTGGTGCCCTCCAGCTGTGCGATCTTGACGTTGCCCTTGCGGCCGGCCTTCTCGAGGACCTTCTCCAGGATCTTGGCCGCGCGCCTGCCCTCGTCCGTGAAGTCGGAGCCGACCAGGGTCACGTACAGGGACTCGTCGGAGGTCTCGACGGAGCGGTCGGTGAGGACGACCGGGATCTTCTTGGCCTTGGCCTCCTTGAGCACCGCGTCCCAGCCGGTGACGACCACCGGCGAGAAGGCTATGACGTCCACCTTCTGGGCGATGAAGCTGCGGATCGCGGAGATCTGGTTCTCCTGCTTCTGCTGCGCGTCGGAGAACTTGAGGGTGTAGCCCGCCTCCTTGGCCGACGCCTTCACCGAGTCGGTGTTGGCGGTGCGCCAGCCGCTCTCCGAGCCGACCTGGGAGAAGCCGAGGGTGAGCTTCTTGCCGCCGCTGCCACCGTCAGAGGAACTCGACGAGCCCTCGTCCTCCTTGGCACAGGCCGCCAGGCCACCCGCCGCCGCCACGCCGACCGCCGCGGTGAGGAAGTTCCTTCTGTTGAGCATGTGTCTTCTCCTTTGAAGAGCCGGTCCCTGGGGGACCTGCTGGTACGCCTTGCCACTCGCCGGGACAGGCTGCACTCGTCCAGCCTGTCGATCATTGTTCGATATATCGGCCATGCTGATGCGGTGAAAATCGGCCGTCGGGTGCTGTGCGCGGTGTCAGGTGGGGGCTGCGCCCGGGTCCGCGGTGTACGGGAAGGTGCTTGCGCGGACCACGAGTTGGGGCTCGATGGCGAACCGGGGTGTCCCGGCCGGGTCACGGCCCTCGATCAGGTCCAGGAGCAGGGCGATGCTCCGTTTGCCCACCGCCGAGAAGTCCTGCCGGACGGTGGTGAGCGGTGGGGCGAAGAACTCCGACTCCGGTATGTCGTCGAAGCCGACCACCGCGACGTCCTGGGGAGTTCGCACGCCCGCTTCCCGAAGGGCCCGCAACACCCCCAGTGCCATCTGGTCGTTGGCGACGAAGACCGCGGTCAGACCCCGGCCCACCCAGCCTGCCAGTTCCTGGCCCGCCCGGTAGCCCGACAGCGGACTCCAGTCCCCGCGCAGGGACATCGGCGGCTCGACACCGGCCTCTTCGAGGGTCGCCCGCCAGCCTGCGGCCCGGTCGGCCGCCTCCTGCCAGTCCTCGGGTCCGGCGAGGTGCCAGACCGTACGGTGGCCGGCGGCCAGCAGATGACCGGTGGCCAGCCGTGCGCCCATGTGCTGGTCCACGTTGACGCAGGGGATGCCCACGCCGGGTCCGCTGCCCACGGTCACCACCGGGAACGGGTGGCGGAGTTCGGCGAGCGCCTCGACCGCCGACCGCTGCGGGGCGATGGCGACGACTCCCTCCACCCCGCCCTCACTGAGGTGGTCCAGGGCTTCGGACAGCGTCTCGACGGTCAGCTTGCGCAGGCTGACCGTGGAGACGAGGTAGCCCTCGGCGCGCGCGGCCTCTTCGAGTGCGAAGAGGGTGCTGGCCGGACCGTAGAGCGTCGTGTCGGAGGCGACGACTCCCAGGGTCCGAGTGCGTCGGGTGACCAGGGCTCGTGCGGAGGAGTTGCGGCGGTAGCCCATTTCCTCGATCGCGTGCAGCACCCTGGCCCGTGTCTCGTCCCGCACGTTGGGGTGATCCCCCAGCACACGGGAAACAGTCTGGTGGGACACGCCCGCCAGTCGCGCGACATCGGCCATGGTGGGCGGCCGAAGCTGCGATTGTGCCATGGCCGCACCTCCTTGGCGGTCGTATTCCGGAAGATTTCTGTGACACCCGTGGACGCCTCCGGGCGGTGGGGCCCGGCCCGCAACAACGGCAACCGGTCCGCCGGACAGCCGGGTAACTCTCCGGGCGGGAGCTCCACGACCACGGCAGTTGCCACGGAGGCGAGTTGAGGCGTCGCGAACGCCATGTCGTACCTCCCTGGAAGTCGGCCGGTGATTGCGGAGGTCATTGTGAGCGCTAACAATTCATGCCGGTCAAGGGGTGCAACAGCAGGAGGACGTCACGTTTGAGTAACGCGGCGGAAGCATGCGGTGTCGGGCCGGCGGCCCACAACACGGGTTCACGGCAAGGGTCTTGACGCGCTTCCGGCACGGCTCTATTTTCAGCACCGAAACTTCGAACCACGAACGAAATATCGGACGTTGATGATGACCGGTTCCAGCCAGAGGCACGCGCCTCTCCCCCGCCGATGCTGAGCACCGGCACAACACCCGCACGCGGAAAGGGCCCTCACAGGCTCTCGCCTGCGAAGACCCTTCGCTCTGTCGGGACGACAGGATTTGAACCTGCGACCCCTTGACCCCCAGGAGTGCGGGCTACCGGGATTATCTGGATGAACCGGCTATTTCAAGGGCAGATACCGTGCGCTTCGCGGTATGAAGTTCGGCACCGCGCATGCCGTTTGGTCCCCAACTGGTCCCCAGAACGCAGACCAGGTCCAGCCCCACAGCCGAGCGCGGACCGATAACCGCTCGCTCGGTCGTGACGGCTCCGGGGGCTCTGTCAGTGGTCGACGCCACCGTGAGAGATGAGCCAGATCGGCTCGTGGCCTCGGAGGGTGGCAGGCGTGGGTGACGTGGAATGGCCGAAGGATCCTGGGGCCTACGAACAGGCCGTCGCCGTCCTGCTCAGCTGCATGCACCCGCAGCTTGTGCGCGTTGATGGATCAGGCGGCGATGGCGGGAGAGACGCACAGCTCACGGCCCCCGACGGACTCCACGTCTTCGAGATGAAATCCTTCACCGGCCGGATGACAAAGGGGCGCCGGGACAAGGTCGAGAAGTCCTTGGGTCGGGCCGCGCTGCTGAACCCCGTCAGCTGGGACGTCATCGTGCCGATCGACCTCAACCCGACCGAGGAGAAGTGGTTCAGCGGCCTTCAGCAGAGGTTCTCGTTCCCGCTTTCGTGGCGCGGGGCCACCTGGATCAAGGCCCGACTGGCCGAGCACCCGGCCGTGCGCCGGTTCTATTTCGCCGACCATCACGCGGAGCTGGGGCACCTGCTTCAGGAGATCGCCCGGAGTCACATCTCGCCCATTGACACGGCGGCCGACGCAGCCGCGCGGCTCCGACAGCTGTGCGACCGTCTGGCCGAGCTGGACCCGCACTACACCTTCCGCATCACCGCCGGCCCGGGGCCCCGCACCGACATTGAAGTTCTCCCCGCCTATCCGGGAGCCGATCGTGTCAATCCCCTCGCAGTGTGGAGACGATCTATGCGGCCAGTCCCTCGGCGAGGGTGGCTCGGTACTCGCGTTCGTAGTCGATCGGGCTCTTGAACCCGCATACGCTGTGTAGCCGCCTGGTGTTGTAGGAGTCGGTGATCCAGGTGGCGATCCTGATCCGGGCCTCGGTGCGGGTGGCGAAGGTTGCCGGTGGACGTACTCGACCTTGAGCACACTGTTGAAAGCCTCGCTCACGGCGTTGTCGAAACAAGATCCGACTCTGCCCATGGACTGGGTCACGCCCAGTCGCCGGCAGGCCCGGCGAAAGCGCCGCGAGCAGTACTCGCTGCCCCTGTCCGTGTGCATGATCACGCCGCGGACGTTGCCGCCCCGGGTGGCTGCGGCCATGTTGAGTGAGGCCACCACCAGCTCGGCGTCGTGACGGACGCCCATCGCGTAGCCGAGCAGCCGCCGGGAGAACAGATCGATGACGGTGGCGAGGTAGAGCTTGCCTCCGCCGGTGTCGATCTCGGTCATGTCGCCCGCCCAGACAAGGTCCGGTTCCTCGGCGGTGAAGTCCCGGTGCACGAAGTCCGGGGCCGCCGCCCGCTGGCCCCGGCGCCTTCGGATCTCCCGTCCGGCCAGGCCGATTTCGGCCATGAGCTTGGCGACGGTGTTCACCGACACCCGCCAGCCCCGGCGGATCAACTCGATGAATACCTTAGGCGAGCCGTAGGTGCCGCCCGAGCTGCGGAAGATCTCCTCGATCTCCTCCGCCAGACGCTGCCGGCGCATCTCCCGCGCCGTGGGCGGGCGGTCGCGCCACTTGTAGAACCACGACTCCGACACCCCAAGTGCCCGACATGCAGTGCGGTACGGAATCTTCTGCCCGGCCTTGCAGCTGCTGATCACCCCGACCGCCACGGCCGGGTCCGCGTCAGCTACTTCACCCACAAGGCCACGAATCGCTTGCACACATCACGCTCCATCTCCAGCTCGCGGATGCGCTTGTCCTTCTCCCTGGCCTCGGCCCGCAGCCGGTCCAGCTCCGCGCGCTCACTCTCCCGCAGCCGACCACCGGGCGACGCCTCGGCCACCCGCCGGTCCGACGACGGTGACCCGTTATGCCTCGCCCGCGACACCCAGCTGCGCAGTGTCCCGGAATGGATGCCCAGATCCGCGGCCACCTCCGGGACCGACTTCCCGGTCTCCATCACGATCCGTACCGCCCCCTCGCGGAACTCCGCATCGTAGAGGCGCTTCTTGGATGCCATGACCCCAACTATCCCTCCGGTCACGGTCTCCACAGTAGGAGGGGAACCTCAAACCGCAAGACGTTCCCCGCCCACGTGACATGCGGTGCCATCGTCATCAACGGCGCCCGGCATGTGCTGCACATCGTGCACAAGGCGTTCGGGAAGCTGCTGGCGCCCGGCGGCCACAACGAACTGGAGGACCGGCACCTGCGCGACGCCGCCCTGCGTGAGCTGCACGAGGAGGCAGGCATACCGCCCAGCGCCGTCGTTCCCCCCTCCGGCTTCGAAGACGTTCCCCTCGACATCGACGTGCACACCATCGACGCGAATCCCTCGAAGGACGAGCCGGCCCACCACCACGTGGACTTCCGCTGGGTCTTCCGTCTCGGCGCAGAGCACGCGGTGACCCTCCAGGAAGAGGAGGTCGACGGCTACGAATGGCGGCCGTTCACGAGCGCCGCCTCGCCCACCGTCCGGTCCAAGCTTGCTCTGCTGCCCTGAAGGCCCGCCCGTACTCGACCATCAGGAGGACGCCGTGGCCGCCACCACAGCTCTAGCTCCCGACGCCACACGGCGCCAGCACGTCGCCGTCATACCCTGCCGTTGGGGCGCTTCGCGCTTTCCCGGTAAACCGTTGGCCCGCCTCGGCGACAAGCCGCTGCTCTGGCACGTCCACCAGCGGTGCCTTGAGGCCAAACGTCTCGACGGCGCCGTCGTGGCGACCGACGACGAACGCATCGAAGCGACGTGCCGCCAGCTGGGCATCGAGTGCATCCGCACCGGAGAGCACCTCACGGGCACCGATCGGGTCGCGGAGGTCGCCGAGCGCCTGCCGGCCGAGGCGTACATCAACGTCCAGGGCGACGAGCCGTTCATCTCGCCGACCGCCATCGACGCCATCTCCGAGGCCCTGGCGTACCTGCCGCCGGGCGCGCTCGCCGTGAACGCGTACACCGAACTGGCCGACGTCGGCGCCGTCCTGGACCACAACGTCGTCAAGGTCGTTGCCTCGGCCCAAGGGGAGGCCCTGATGTTCTCGCGCCAGCCCATCCCTTATCCGAAGGGCGAACGACCGAAGTACCTCCGCCAACTGGGCCTCTACGGCTTCACCGGCCCAGCTCTCCAACGCTTCCGACAGCTCCAGCAAGGGCCCTTGGAGCGCGCCGAAGGAGTGGAGATGCTGCGCTTCGTCGAACACGGCCACGCCGTGCAGATGATCCCTGTCGAGGACTACGGCGTAGCGGTGGACACCCCTGAGGATCTCGCGCGAGCCGAGAGCCTCCTCGCCCAGTACGCATGATTGACCGCTTCCACGACGGGGCGGCCTGTCGGCCCTTGAGGTGAGAACGACTTCCTTCCGCCGCAGGAACTGACGGCCGACGCGCAGGACAGTTTCGATGCGCGGGTCTGTCAGCGGAGTGGCGCTCCGGACGGGTTGTCGTCAGCAGGAGCGGTCCAGGGCGCGGTGACTGCGGTGGCCATGGAGATGACGGCGAGGAGCACGAAGAGGTGGCTGTATCCGCCGAGTGGCGCGGCGAGCATGGCCGCGGCGAAGGGGGCCAGGGCTGCGGCGGTGGTTGCTGGCGCGGCGAGCAGGCCGGAGAGGCGCCCGTAGTGGGTGGCGCCCCAGCGGTCGGTGATGGCGGTGGCTTGGAGCAGGGTGAGGTTGCCGCGGACCATGCCGGCCGCGAGCGACACGACAATGAGCAGGGCGTATGGCCCGGGTACGGCGGCGAAGGCAGCGGTGGTGATGCCGCCGACGGCGATCAGGGTCGTAGTACGGGTGGCCACGGCGGTGCGTCGGGCGAGAGTGGCGTACAGGGTGCGGCCGAGGGTTTGTCCGGCGCCACCGAGTCCGAGCGCCCATGCTGCCTGGCTCGTGGTGTATCCGCGTTCCAGGAGGAGCGGTACGAGGGCGACGACGACGGCGTACATCGCGAAGGCCGACAGGGCGAAGACGGCCGCGAGCAGCAGGAACGGCCGACTGCGCGCCACCGGGGCCGCGCCCACGGCGTGTGCAGGGCTGCATGGGGCGTTGGGCCAGGGTGCTCGCAGCGCGAGGGCGTGGGCGGGGAGGGTGACGGCGGTGAGGATCCCGGCCAGCACGAGATAGGTGTGCCGCCAGGACAAGTGGTCGGCGAGCAGGGCCGTCAGCGGCGCGAAGACGGTAGAGGCCAGGCCGCCGGCGAGGGTGACGATCGTCAGGGCCCGGACGTGGTCCGGGGCCCACCAGCGGGTGAGGGCGGCGAACGCGGGCTGGTAGAACGTGGCGGCCATCGCGACTCCGGCCAGCGCCCAACCGGCGAAGAACATGGGCAGGTTGGGGGCCGTAGCCACCACGAGCAGGCTGGCGGCGCCGAGGGCTGATCCTGCTGTCATGACGGCGCGCGGGCCGCGCCGGTCGAGGATCCTCCCGACCCGGATACCGGCGAGCGCGGAGATGACCAGGCCGAGCGAGAACGCCGCGGTGGTCGCTCCTGCCGACCAGTTTGTCGCCTGCGTGATCTCGGGGTTCAGGACGGGGAACGCGTAGTAGACGATTCCCCAGCTAGTGATCTGGGTGGCGCACAGGGCGGGCAACGCGGCGCGGGGCCGTGACCGGTCCCCCGTCCCGGTCACGGCCCCGCTGGTGTGGAGGTCGGTCATCGGCGGATCAGCAGCAGCCGCCTGCGGCGACCGGTTCCTTCGAGCCGGTGTCGGCCGAGGCCACGCCCGTGCAACAGGTGCTGCCCTGCTGCTTGGCCAGGGAGTCGGCATCGGCCTTGACGACGTACACCTCCCAGGGTTCCTGGCCGGGGCCGTGGACCCAGACCTTGTCCTGCAGGGCGTAACAACAGGTGGTGTCGTTCTCCACGTCGGTGGTCAGTCCGGCCTCGCCCAGGCGGGCGGTGGCGGCGTGCACCGCCTGGGTCGTCATGACCTCGACGCCGAGGTGGTCTATGCGGGTTGCCTCATCTGTGGTGCCTTCGATGAGGACGAGCTTGAGCGGCGGCTCGTCAATGGCGAAGTTGGCGTAGCCGTCGCGGAGCTTGGCGGGCTCGGTGCCGAACAGCTTGCTGTAGAAGGCGACGGACGCATTGAGGTCGGGAACGCGCAGGGCGAGCTGTACGCGGGACATGGCGAACCTCCTGGGAAAGGTGGGGAGTTCAGCAGCCGCCGGACGCGGTTGCGGGGGTGCCGATGCCAATCTGGAGGGTGGCCGGGGCGTCGCAGCAGCCGCCGCCCTCACTGCTCTGAGCAGCGTCGGGGTCGTCGAACAGGCCCGCGCCGCCGCAGACGCCGGTCTCCGGCAGGGTCAGCTCGACGCGCTCGGCGGCCTCGCGGTCGCCGGCGAGGGCTGCGGTGATGGAGCGGACCTGCTCGTAGCCGGTCATGGCGAGGAACGTCGGGGCGCGGCCGTAGGACTTCATGCCGACCAGGTAGACGCCCTGCTCCGGGTGGGAGAGCTCGTTGACGCCGTGCGGGTAGACCGTGCCGCAGGAGTGGACGTTCGGGTCGATGAGCGGGGCGAGCGCGGTGGGGGCCTGGAGGCGCTCGTCGAGGCCGAGGCGGAGCTCGGAGAGGAAGGACAGGTCGGGGCGGAAGCCTGTCAGGACGATGACCTCGTCGACCGGGTCGAGGCGGCGCCCGTCCTCGGCGACGAGGACGAGCTGGTCGCCGTCGCGTTCCACAGCCTGGGTACGGAAGCCGGTGACCGCGCTCGCGTGGCCAGCCTCGACGGCTGCCTTGGCGCGCAGGCCCAGCGCGCCGCGCGCGGGCAGCTCGTCCGCCTCGCCGCCGCCGTACGTGCTCGCGCCGATGCCGCGGCGCAGGATCCACGCGGCGTGGGTCCCGTCCGCCTCCTTAGCGAGATCGGCGAGGTAGGCGAGGGCGGTAAAGGCGGATGCACCCGAACCGATCACGGCGGTGCGCTTGCCCGCGTACCGGGCGTGTGCGGCCGGGTCGCCCAGGTCGGGGACCTTGTAGGAGATGTGGTCGGCGGCTGTCTTCTCGCCGAGGGCTGGCAGGCCGTCGGCGCCCATCGGGCTGGGGGTGGACCAGGTGCCGGAGGCGTCGATGACGGCGCGGGCGGCAAGAAGCTCCTCGCGGCCGTCGGTGAGCTGGATGTGGACGGTGAAGGGCTGCTCGTCGCGGCCGGAGTCGACGATGCGGTCCCGGCCCGCGCGGGCGACACCGGTGACCGTGGCGCCGTAGCGGACCTTGTCGCCGAGGACGTCGGCGAGCGGCTGCAGGTAGTGCTCGGCCCAGTCGCCGCCCGTGGGGTAGGCGGTCCCATCGGGGCGGACCCAGCCGGTCGGGGCAAGGAGCTTCTCCGCGGCCGGGTCACTGACCTCAGCCCAGGGGGAGAACAACCGCACGTGCGACCAGGCCCGTACTGCGGTGCCGGCGGACGGCCCGGCCTCCAGGACGAGCGGTTCGAGGCCGCGCTCGATGAGGCGGGCGGCGGCGGCCAGGCCGATCGGGCCGGCTCCGACGACCACGACGGGCAGCTGGTCGGTGGTGGGCGCGTTCACGAGATTCCCCTTTGCTTCGACATTCGTCGATGGCTTGCGCGACCCAGCATGGCACCTGTATTGATGAACGTCAACATAGACATCCATCGAAACCAGGGGCTTTGGACTGTGGAGCAGGTCGACGTCGCGGTGATCGGAGGCGGCCGGTCCGGGCTGGCCGCCGCGCACGCCCTTCGCGCACAGGGGCTTCAGCCGGTGGTACTGGAGGCGTCGGAGCAGGCGGCAGGGTCGTGGCCGCACTACTACGACAGCCTCACCCTCTTCTCACCGGCCCGGTACAGCTCCCTGCCCGCTCTGCCGTTCGGCGGCGACCCGGACCGCTACCCGCACCGCGACGAGGTCGTCGCCCACCTGCGGCGCTGCGCCGAGCGGCTGGAGACCGAGATCCGTACCCGGACCCGGGTGCGGGAAGTCCGCTTCGGGGACGGCGCGTTCAGGCTGAGCCTGGAAGGCGGCGGACGGCTGGTGGCGCGCGCCGTAATCGCGGCGACCGGCACCTTCCGCCACCCCCACCAGCCGGACCTCCCAGGGCTGGAGACCTACACCGGAACCCTGCTGCACGGCGCCGATTACCGCGCACCCGAGCCGTTCGACGGACAGCGGGTCATGGTCGTCGGCGCCGGGAACTCCGCGGTGCAGATCGCCGCCGAGCTCGCCGAGCGGGCTCGGGTGACGCTCGCGGCGCGGCATCCGGTGCGGTTCGCCCGGCAGCGCATCCTGGGCCGGGACCTGCACTGGTGGCTGGCCCGCACCGGGCTCGACACACTGCCCGTCGGCCGCTTCCTTTCCGCGCCGCCGACCCAGCTGGTCATCGACGACGGCCACTACCGGGCCGCCGTCACCTCCGGGAGGCCGGACCGGCGCCCGGTGTTTACCGGGATCGACGGCACGAAGGTCACTTGGGCAGACGGAAGCACGGAGGAGGTGGACGCGATCGTGCTGGCCACCGGCTACCGTCCCGACCTGGGCTACCTCGCCCCGCTCGGCGCCCTCGATGTCACAGGGCATCCTCGCCACCGGGAAGAAATGTCGCTGACGCACCCGGGGCTGGCCTACGTCGGGCTGGAGTGGCAGCGAAGCCTGTCGTCGAACTCCCTGCGCGGGGCCGGGAGGGATGCCACCCGGGCTGCTCAGCACATCGCCGCCCACCTGTCCCGCATCTGAGGCCGTTCAGCCCTCGCCTCACTGGTTCGACATGTGTCAACATAGATACATGTCGAATACGAAGGTGCTGCCGCTTTTGGACCCCGCTGATGGTCAGGCCGTAGCACCGTGCTGCCCGCCGCTCACCGAGCGCCCGTTCACCGCGGAGGAGGCCGAGACCGCCGCGCGGATGTTCAAGGCACTGGGCGACCCGGTGCGCCTGCGGCTGTTCTCAGCAGTGGCCTCGCACGAGGGTGGTGAGGCGTGCGTGTGCGACATCTCCGACGTCGGGGTATCCCAGCCGACCGTCTCTCACCACCTGAAGAAGCTCAAGGAGGCCGGGCTGCTGACCTCCGAGCGGCGCGGGACCTGGGTCTACTACCGGGTCGAGCCTTCCGTGCTGGCCGCGATGGGCAAGCTGCTGACCATCGCGCCGGTCCCGGCCTGAGCGTGATCAAGGGCCGCGGCGAAGGCCGCCGTGTCCAGCCCGACCCCGGCTGAAGCATCCCGGGTAATCGTCGTACCGATGGCGGTCGATCTTGGCGTGGACGCGCGTGGAGCGGTGCTCGGCTGGATGCTGCCACGAGCGGGCGCGGGGTGATCGTGCTGGACCGCCGCAGTCCGCGCGTCAGCCGGGCGCGCTCTCGCTGCCGAGGGTGAGTTGACGGTGGTGGAAGTCGAAGTGCTGGGTCGGGTAGCAGTAGATGTCCGCGAGGGTCATGAAGTCTTCGAAGAAGGGATCCCAGCGGACCGGGTAGTGCATGCCGCGAGCGAGGTCCGTCTCGGACTCGGTGGCAAGCTGTCGCTGCAGGGATCCTGTGACGCGGTCGAAGGCGGTGCCCATGCGGTGCGAGCTGAAGACCGTCACGGCCCCGCACGGACCGAGGTAGTTGACCAGGTCGAACGCCACTGTGGCCGCGTTGAGCACCCGCGCGAACATTTTGCTCGCCCTGCGGGGCAGCCGCCCGAACACGCGCACCAGGATGAGCAGGGCCCGGACGACCATGTAGCCGAAGAGCATGTGCCACAGCAGCTGCTGGTTGGTCCACTTGGTGCCGCGGGTGGGCCGGGCGAGATCATCCTTCGACGCGTCGGCGAGGAGTTGGTGGAAGGTTTCGCGGGCGCGCGCGTAGTCGTCGCACACGGCTTGGCGGTCCGTCGGTTCCGCGTTCGTCATGGCCTGCTCGTTCTCGGTCTCCGCTCCGCCCTCGGAACTGCGATGATGCCGCCCCGGTCGGATCTGTCACCGCTCGCCGCCGTGTTCCTTGTGGAGGATCGGGCCGAAGGTCTGCTGCCCGATCCGCAGGGCCCGGTCCTGGCTGACGATCTGGCCGCTGATCTCTGGGTGGGCTTGCTGCCACTGCCGGGCGGAGGCGCGGCTGGTGAAGAAGTTCAGTGCGTCGCAGCACACCGTGGCGGCCGGTCCGTCGGCTTCGCGGCGGCCGATAAACACGACCGCGTCCGTCGGCTCCCAGTGTGTGCTGCCGGCGGTGAAGGTGATGGTCACCGGCTGGTCGTTGACCGGGTCGGAGGAGGAGATCCGTACGTCCTGGCCGCCGAGCATGGCGGAGATGCCGAGGGCGTCGACGGCGCACATCGACCACACCTGCGCTCCGCTCGCCAGCCTCACCCGGTGGCGGGTTCCGACCGCCGAGAACGGGTATGCCGCACGGATCCGCCCGGCGGCGTCGAGGGTCAGGAAGTCCTCGCGGTCCAGCTCGGCGAGGACTTCGGCCGCAGTCCTGCCCGCGACGGCGGCTATCGGATCGAGTGCGGTGATATCCGGTGCCGCGCCTTCGGCAGCGAAGTGCCGCAGCACCGCCTGGTGGGCGGCGCGTAGCCCGCGCTCGGCCGGGGCTCGCCGGCCACGGCCGAACCGTCCGACGGGATCCAGCAGATCCGCTGTGCAGCACTCCTGTTCCTCGGCGGCCTGGACGCCCAGCGCCTGGCACAGGGCCTGGATGCTCGGGGCCCCGTCCGCGCGGCCGTCCGCGTCCCGGTAAAGGCGGCAGGACACACTCGCCGGGGCCCCGGCCATCGCGAACGGGTCGACGCCGTCGAGCAGGACGGTGGGTGAGCCCGTCATGCCCCAGCGGGCGGCCTCGGCCTCCTCGCGCACCTCGACGAGCTCCACCTGGGCGCTCCGGCCAGCCAGCGCCGCGGTGATCCGCTCCCGTACGACCGGCACGTTCGGGCAGTCCGGTACCGCGAGGATGGTGATCCGCATATCCGCTGTCCTCCCAGTCCACGGCCACTCGCCCCGACCGTAGACCTTCCAGCGCACTGGAAGGTCAAGCCGCTAGCGTGGAGGTATGCGTATCGGCGAGCTGGCGGCCGCGGGCGGGCTGACCACCAAGACCATCCGGTTCTACGAGCAGGCCGGACTGCTGCCCGCGCCCCCGCGTACCGCCGGCGGCTACCGCGACTATCCGCGGCACACGGTCTCCAGGCTGGGCTTCATCCGTGACGCCCAGGCCGCCGGGCTCACCCTCGCCGAGATCCGCTCCGTGCTCGCTCTGCGCGACAGCGGGCAGGCTCCCTGTGCCCAGGTCGGTGCGCTGATCCACCAGCATCTGGCGGAGATCGACCGGCGGATGGCCGAACTGCGCGAGGCCCGTACCGCGCTGCGGGAGCTGGCCCGGCGGGCAGCGGTGACCGATCCCGATGCGTGTGCCGAGGGCGAGATCTGCACCATCCTCAGCCGGCCATGACCGACGTCCGGTCCGGGGCCGGTACGAGGCGGGGGATGAGGCGTACGTAGGCGACCATGCCGATGACCTCGACGAGGGTCTGGGTGACCACGACGACCGCGGCGACGGCCAGGTCGTCGGGCAGGGCGAGGGCGAGGGGCAGGACAACCAGCGAGTTGCGGGTGGCGCCGGTGAAGACGACGGCCCGGGACGCGGGGGCGTCGAGCCGGAAGAGACGTGCCAACACACGCCCGGCGAAGGCCATGACGATCAGGAAGACGGCGTAGACGGGGATGACGGCCGCCACGTCGCCGAGGCGGCCATCCAGCTTGGGGACCTGGGAGGCGACGACCGTGATCAGGGTGGCGGCCATCAGCGGCACCATGGTGGTGGTCGCGGCGCCGGAGACCTTCTGGCCGGCTGGACGGCGCGCGGCCCACGCCTGCAGGACCCAGGCCAGGGCGAGCGGGATGACGATCAGGAAGAGGAAGGCTTGCAGGAACGGGCCCGCCTTGACGATGTTCCCCAGGTCCGGGCCCATGAACAGGTACAGGAAGCCGGGCAGGAGCAGCATCTGCGCGACGAGCAGGAGCGGGGTGGCGGCCAGCAGACGGCGGCTGTCGCCGCCGGCCAGTCCACTGAAGACGATCACGTAGTCCACGCACGGGCACAGCAGCACCAGCAGGACGCCGACCCGGACCGCCTGGTCGGCGGGCAGGAACGTGAACAGGGCCGCCACGACGAGGGGCACGACCACGAAGTTCACGGTCATCGCGGCGGACAGGAACCGGCCGTCGCGCAGCGAGCGGAGCAGATCCGAGGCCGGGACCTGGAGGAAGGTGACGAACAGCAGTGCGCCGAGGACGGGGTTGATGGCGTGCTCCAGGCCGGGGCCTGCGGCGGGCGCCGCCCAGCCGAGGAGGCCGCCCAGGGCCATGGCTCCGAGGTAGATCGCGACCTGGTGGTCTTCCATCCGTTCGACCAGGCCGTGCTGTTCCTGCGACACCGTGTCCGACTCCTTTTGCTGCTCGTGCTGATCCGTGTGGTTGAGCCCCTTGTTGGGCGTGGTTCATTGTGGCAAGCGGTCGGGGCCGGGGCCGTGCGGGACCCGGGTGGGCATGCCCACATCGACGGGGCCAGGGCCCGTCTGGCAGGCGGACGTCCGCTTTCTGCGGCGGTGCACCCATACGGCCGCCGAGGCGGCGAGGACCGCGACGACGGCCAGGGCCGGTATCCAGATCGCGCCGATGACGGAAGCGGCTCCGATGCCGCCCAGCACGGCCAGCAGGGGTCCCACGCAGCACACCGCGCAGGCGGCCACCGCGAAGAGCCCCATGCTCATGACGGACTTGCCGGAGGAACGGGGGGTGGTCACGAGGCGGCTCCGAAGAGGTCGGCCAGCAGGGATCCGGCGGCCTCGGGGGCGCGCACGGTCAACGCCAGCGAGGCAGGGGTCAGGTGCAGGGAGAAGTCGAAGAAGGCGCAGCAGCCCTGCTCGGCCGCCGCCAGCGCGGCGAGTTCGGCCGCCAGCGCGGGGATGCTGGGAAAGGTCAGGCACACACCGTCCGCGACCTCCTCACGCCCCGTGGCCCGGGCGATCAGAGCCCGCCACTGCTCCGTCCGCTCACCGAGCTCATCACCGCCCAGGGTGCAGGCCACCGGCGCCTCCCGCCACGACTCACCGGCCCTGGCCGGCGCCGATGACGTGGCGGGCGGACGGGTGGGTGACAGCTCCACCAACACGGCGCCCGGCGCCCCGCCCTCACTGGTGCAGCCGCAGTCCGGACCGCAGGCACCCGAAGGAGCCGGACCGGCCAGCCGCTCGTGCACGTCGGCGAGCCGGGCGGAGAACGCCGTCAGCTCAGCCGCACGCCGGTCCGCGTCCGCGATCCGGTCGGCGACCAGGGGCACCATCCGGGCCCGTACCGCCGCGCACACCCCGTCGTCCCGTACGTCGAGCAGGTCGCGGATGTCTTCGAGTGCGAGCCCCAGCAGCTTGGCGGAGGAGATGAAGGCCAGGCGCTCCACCGACTCCTCGTCGTAGGCGCGGTAGCCGGACGCGGTGCGCTCGGCCGGCAGGAGCCCGGCCGTCTCGTAGAACCGCAGCGTGGACGCCGGAACGCCGGAGCGTTCGGCCAGCTGGGATATCCGCAGAGTGCTCATGCCTCGAACGTAAACCTTCGAGTCGACTGGAAGGTCAAGCCCGCAGCATGCCCGCGACCTCACGGGCCGCGTCCCGGGCCGGGCGGCCCACACCGATGAGGGTCGCCGAGGCGGGTCCGGTCCAGTCGCCGTAGCCGAGCAGGTGCAGACGCGGCTCGTCCACTGCGCGCGTGCCGTGGGTGTCGATGTGGCCGCGTCGGCCACGGAGCTGGAGCGGGGCAAGGTGGGAGAGGGCCGGGCGAAAGCCCGTGCACCAGATGATCGCGTCGGCCTCGGCCTGGGTGCCGTCGGCCCATTCGACGCCGCCGGGGACGAGGCGGCTGAACATCGGGGCGGCCTTCAGCAGTCCGCGGTCGCGGGCTTCGCGGACGGGTGGTACGGCGACGATGTCACCGAGCGAGGCGACGCCTCCCGTGTCGGTGCGGCCCTCGTCGAGGGCGCGGCGGCGGGCGGAAGCGGCATCGAAGAGGGCACGGCCGTCGATGTCGTCGGCCAGATAGCGCGGCGGGCGCTGGGTGGCCCACGTCAGCTGGGTGTCGTAGGCGAGGTCGGCGGCGATCTGGGCGCCGGAGTTGCCGCCGCCGACCACGACGACGCGGCGGCCGGCGAAGTCCTGCGGTCGCCGGTACTCGACGGTGTGCAGCTGCTGTCCGCCGAAGTCCTCTCGGCCGGGGACGGCGGGGAGGAAGGGCCGCCACCAGGTGCCGGTCGCGCTGATCACGGCTCGGGCGTGCCATGCGCCGGAATCGGTCTCCACCCGCAGAAGCCCGCCTTCGCGGTGCACCCCGGAGACGCGTACCGGTCGCTCCATGGGCAGCTCGTAGCGCTTTTCGTAGTCCCGCAGGTAGGCCACCACATGTCCGGCGTCCGGATACTCCTGCCCCGGCTGCGGGGGCATGAGCCGCCCGGGCAGGGAGGAGAAGGCAGCCGGGGAGAACAGGTGGAGCGAGTCCCAGGTGTGCTGCCAGGCGCCGCCGGGCGAGGGCTGGGCGTCGAGGATGACGAAGTCCACGCCCAGGCGGCGCAGGTGGTAGCCGGCGGCGAGGCCGGACTGGCCGCCGCCGACGATCACCACCTGCGTGCGCCGGGCGCTCGTCATGAGGTGCGGGCCGTGTGGGCGGTCTGCGGGCGGCACGCCGCGTGGGCGCGGTGTGCCGCGGCGCAGGTGGCGCACAGCAGCCGGCGCACCGGCGGCTCGATGGCCACCGGGCGGGAGACCGGCTTCGTACAGGTCAGGAACTGCTCGGACGTCTCGGAGTGGACGGGGCAGACGGCGGCTCCGCACTGGGCGCAGACACCGACCGCGGCGACCTGCGCCCCGAGCCCGGAGCAGTCCAGACAGTGCATCAGCTCTCCTGCGACACGGCCGTCAGCTGCCGTCCGTCGCTGAACTTCCTGCGCCAGGCCAGAGCGACGTAGACCAGGCCGATCAGGACGGGGACTTCGATGAGCGGGCCGACGACACCGGACAGTGCCTGGCCGGAAGTGACGCCGAAGGTGGCGATGGCGACCGCGATGGCCAGCTCGAAGTTGTTGCCCGCGGCCGTGAACGCGAGCGTCGCGGTGCGGTCGTAGGCGAGGCCGAGGGCCTTGCCGAGGGCGAAGGTGCCGAAGAACATCACGGCGAAGTAGACCAGGAGCGGCAGCGCGATGCGGACGACGTCGAGCGGCTGCGAGGTGATCGTCTTTCCCTGCAGGGCGAAGAGGATGACGATCGTGAAGAGCAGGCCGTAGAGCGCCCAAGGGCCGATCTTCGGCAGGAAGTTCGACTCGTACTTCTCCCGGCCGAGCTTCTGCTCGCCGATCCGGCGGGTCAGGAATCCGGCCAGCAGCGGGACGCCGAGGAAAATGACGACGTTCAGGGCGATCTTCCACATGGAGATGTCGAGGTGCTCGCCGTCGCCCAGGCCGAGCCAGCCCGGCAGCAGGTCGAGGTAGAACCAGCCCAGTAGGCCGAACGCGATGACCTGGAAGACCGAGTTGAGGGCGACAAGAACGGCCGCCGCCTCACGGTCGCCGCAGGCGAGGTCGTTCCAGATGATGACCATGGCGATGCAGCGGGCGAGGCCGACGATGATCAGGCCGGTGCGGTACTCGGGCAGGTCCGGCAGGAAGATCCAGGCCAGCGCGAACATGATCGCCGGGCCGACGATCCAGTTGATGACCAGCGACGAGACCATCAGCTTGCGGTCGCCGGTGACGGCGTCGAGCTTGTCGTAACGGACCTTGGCCAGCACCGGGTACATCATGATCAGCAGTCCGACGGCGATCGGCAGCGAGATGCCGCCAATCTCGACCTTGGCCAGGGCGTCGTTCAGGCCCGGGATGGCGCGGCCGAGGCCGAGGCCGAGGGCCATGGCGAGCAGGATCCAGACGGCGAGGAAGCGGTCGAGCGTCGACAGCTTCGCGACGACCGAGGACTCCTCGGTGGTCGCGGCTGCTTCAGTGGGGGTCACGGGCAGGCCCTCTTGTTCTCGGCGGCATTGCGAGCGGACTCGGCCAGGTCGGCGAACTGGCCTGCGAGCTGGGCGATGACGTCAGGGCGCAGCTTGTAGTACGTGTACCGGCCGCACGGTTCTGTCTCGACCACCCCGGCCTCGCGCAGCACTCTCAAATGGTTGGAGAGGTTGGTCTGCTTCGCACCGGTCTCTTCGATCAGGTGCGTGGAGCAGAGCGTTTCCTGGGCGAGCAGGGTGACGATCTGGAGGCGGAGCGGGTCGGCGAGGACTCGCATCAGATCAGTGTCGACTGACGTCATCATGGACTGATATTGTCACATCAGTGGTGGCTGACACCACCGGGTGCTGAATTCATTCGGGCCTGATGTCGTCGCGAGACAAGAGAGACCTCCAGATGTCCGAGAAGCCCTCCGTGCTGTTCGTCTGTGTCCACAACGCCGGCCGTTCCCAGATGGCCGCCGCGTGGCTGACCCACCTGGCCGGGGACCGTGTCGAGGTCCGCTCCGCCGGCTCCAACCCGGGCGCAGGCGTCAACCCGGCCGCCGTCGAGGCCATGGCCGAGGTCGGCATCGACATCTCCGCCGAGGTGCCGAAGACGCTCACCGTGGACGCGGTGAAGGAGTCGGACGTCTGCATCACCATGGGCTGCGGCGACACCTGCCCCGTCTTCCCCGGCAAGCGGTACCTGGACTGGCAGCTGGAGGACCCGGCGGGCCAGGGCGTCGAGGCCGTCCGTCCGATCCGTGACGAGATCAAGGTGCTGGTCGAGGGTCTCATCAAGGAGATCGCGCCGGAGCCGACCGCATGAGCATCAGCACGGATGTCCGCGAGGTCATCGTCATAGGCTCCGGACCCGCCGGATACACCGCCGCCCTCTACACCGCCCGCGCCGAACTCGAGCCGCTCGTCTTCGGCGGCGCCATCTTCGTCGGCGGCGCGCTGACCACGACCACCGAGGTCGAGAACTTCCCCGGCTTCCCCGAGGGCGTCGACGGACCGGTCCTCATGGAGAACATGCGGGCCCAGGCCGAACGGTTCGGCGCCGAGATGATCGACGACGACATCGTCGAGGTCGACCTGACCGGCGACATCAAGACCGTCACCGACACCGCCGGCGCCGTGCACCGCGCGAAGACGGTGATCGTCGCGACCGGCTCCGGCTACCGCAAGCTCGGGCTGCCGCGCGAGGACGAACTGTCCGGCCGGGGCGTGTCCTGGTGCGCTACGTGCGACGGCTTCTTCTTCCGCGACCGCGACATCGTCGTGGTCGGCGGCGGCGACACCGCCATGGAGGAAGCCACCTTCCTCACCCGGTTCGCCAAATCGGTCACTGTCGTGCACCGCCGCTCGACTCTGCGCGCCTCCCAGGTCATGCAGAACCGCGCCTTCGCCGACGACAAGATCTCTTTCGCCTTCGACAGCGAGATCGCGGAGATCAAGGAAGAGGACGGCAAGCTCTCCGGAGTCGCGCTGCGCGACGTCTTCACCGACAAGACCCGCGACCTCGACGTGACGGGCCTGTTCATCGCGATCGGCCACGACCCGCGCACCGAACTCTTCAAGGGCCAGCTGGAATTGGACTCCGAGGGCTACCTGAAGGTCGCCTCGCCCTCGACGCGCACGAACATCCCGGGCGTCTTCGGCGCCGGCGACGTCGTCGACCACACCTACCGCCAGGCCATCACCGCGGCCGGTTCCGGCTGCGCGGCGGCACTGGACGCTGAGCGGTACCTCGCCGCCCTCGCCGACGCACCCGCCGCGGCTGCGGCCCTCGCCGCCGTCTGACGGCACCCGTCCCGCCCCCTACGAGGAGACCCTCATGGCCCTCAAGAACGTCACCGACGCATCTTTCGAGCAGGACGTCCTGGGCAGCGACAAGCCCGTGTTCGTCGACTTCTGGGCGGCCTGGTGCGGCCGGTGCCGCCAACTCACCCCTTCCCTGGAGGCGATCGCGGCCGAGCACGGCGACGCCATCGAGATCGTCAAGCTCAACATCGACGAGAACCCGGACACCGCCGTGAAGTACGGCGTGATGTCGATCCCGACGATGAACGTCTACAAGGGCGGCGAGGTCGTGCAGACGATCGTCGGCGCCACGCCGAAGGCCGCGCTGGAGCGTGAACTGGCCGACCACCTCGGCTGAGTGGCCGCAAAAGTAGGACCGGTCCCTTGACGGGCCGGTCCTTTGCTGTACGACAGCGCAAATGGCGGCTGCAGCCGTGGCGCCCTGCGGCTACACCCGGTCGAGGGCCTGGGCCGCCAGTGCTCCGACCGACGGCTGCAGGATCGCGCGCACCTTGTTGAGGCCGTCGTAGTTGACCGAGTACCAGGACCAGGTGCCGCAGCGTTCGCGGTTCAGAAGGCCCGCCTCGGTCATGATCTTGAGGTGGTTAGCGGCGCTCCTCCAGTTCCAGAATGCAGCCGTGCTTGTTGCCGATGCGAGGGTTGGCCTCGTCCGGGCGCCGCCCAGCACTCGGGCGAGACGACCGGGGCGACTGCCGAGAACCCTGGGTCGCGCTGGCCGGACGGAGACCAGCCCACTCCACGGCGCCTGGTACCTCTCGGCTCCACAACCTTCAGCCAAGTATGAGGGCTTGCCAGGAGAAGCCGGGCGGTTGAGAGCAGCGCGACGTCGGGAAGCACGGCGACGAGCCTGGGGGCGGTGTATCCGGCTCTGGAGCCGACCTGCTCCGCGGACGCCGCGCTGATCAGCCTCATCCAAAGACGCTCAGCTCTGGACCGAGAGGAGGAACACCACCCAGGCATCTCGACCGGAGCGGCCGCGATCGGCATGTCGGAGGCCGGCCGTCCAAAACGTGCCCTCGATCATGTGTCCTGCCCGGGCTCAGGAGTGGGAACCTCCAGCATCCCTGGCACACGCGCACTGCACTCGCTGCCCGTCCTCCCAGGTACCGCTGTCACGACCCAGAGATCCTGAACATTTCAACGTGCCAAGGAAGCCCTTGGCTGCCAGCATCAGAAGCCGAATCCCCCGGCAGTCGCTCGGAGAAGCCCCCCCCCACACACCCCGAGTTCGCTGCTGGCCGATCTCTCCGAAACCCTCGCCCACGAAACCGGCCTTCGCCGCCCGCAGACCGCGGGCCCCGAACGCAGGACGACCCTCTTCACCAGCCCACCAGCCCACCAGCCGCTCCGGCGGTCACGGCCGGTCCCGCTGCCAGCCGTTCACACTGATCATCGGCACGCGAGAGCGGGGCAACATAGCGCGGGATCGCCGGTTAGCCAAACCGGCGATCCCGCGCACCATTGATAGGCCACCGCCACGCCCTGCCCGCACGTCGAAAGGCACCACCCAACGACCACAGAGCAGCCACAAAGCAAGCACAGCCAAGAGGCCACAGGCGATTACGCTGCTGCGTAGCTCGCCTGGAACAGATCCTGCGCCCGCTCCACGTCCTTCGGCGTACGCAGCTGCACCTCCAGATCACCCGTCCCGTGGTGACCGAGACCCGACACGTCACGGGTGAAACCCGGAACGAGGTCGACGTCCTGCGGGTCGACCTTCAGGTAGACCAGCAGCTTGCTCCGCTGCGGCGGACACAGGCAGGCGAAGTTCCGCAGCCGCTGATACGCCCGGTACTGCTTGCGCTCAACACGGTTCACACCGTCCCCGAGCCCGAGCAGTGCCTCGTCGACCACGCCCGCCAGCTCCATCATCGACGCGCCCTGGACGTCAACTGCTGCCCGAGCAACCGCCTGGCGACGCACCCGGCGGGCCACCTGCATGCCGCCGTTCACGGACGCCACGGTCTCAATCCCGAGTAGGTCGCTGCCGAAGAATCGGTAGCGGACCAAGTCGATCGACCGCCGGTGCTCGCGAACGGCATGCACGTCGTATCGCGTGAAGTCACCAGCGATACAGATCAGGCGCGGGCCACTCCACAGCACCTGGGACGCGGCCGTCACCCCGAGCCGGTCGCGGACCAGGCGCTCGAACTCGGCCCGGTGGTCCATCAACCACGCCAGGTAGAACAGGCCCTGGTTGATGACGCCGGCATCGACGCCGCGCTTGTACTCGACGATCACCGGCGATCCGTTCTCGTCCAGCCCGAGCGAATCGATCCGGCCCCCGTGGACCGGTCCCGTGCCGTACTCGCTCGCCAGGAACCGAACGCCCAACAGCGTCTCCATGTGCTCCTCGACGAGGCCCTGCACATCTGCCTCGACCTCAGCAAGACGCGGCGTGACCTCGGTCACGCCGCTCTTCGTTGTGCCCGTACGGAACAGCTTCAAGCCGACCACCCCCCGTCATCGCATCGGAGATCGACAACGTCGGGTGGGCAGAGATTTGTTTCCGCAACGCGCGTTAATCATGTGAAGAACGTGTGCTTGGGGCCCAATCGACTGGGGTTAGTAGCGGGCGGCTGCCGTCGGCACCCCCGATCCAGTTCTGGCCCGCCACTCGTTCACGCCGTGGGCGAGTGCGCCGGCCCGCTGGCGGAGTCGGGAGTGTTACCGCTGGTCAAGGTGGCCCCGGTCCTTTCGCCTGTGGTGTGGCATCGGAGCGTGGCTAGGGACTGGCGTCCGTGGCGTTGGTCCGGTGTCGTCCGGCGCCAGGTATGAAGCGGCCTGCCCCCGCCGCGTAGTCGAGGTAGGCAGAGCCGTGCATCGCCCGGAGATACGGCTCCTCGACCACACGTACCTGCAGCTCCACGGCGATGATCAGCGCGGCGAGGGAGGCGATCGCCAGGACGTTGGGGACCATCAACGTGAGTCCGAGTCCGGTGACGGCCATCGCGGTGAAGATCGGGTTGCGGACGCGGGCGAACGGGCCGCGGCTCACGAGAGTGGTGCGTTCTTCCTGGTCCACGCCCACGCGCCAGGACGCCCCCATGGCCCGCTGAGCGATCAGAGTGCCGACAACTCCGACCACGGCGATCGCCGTACCGGCCCCATGCACAGCAGGGGCATCGCCACCAAGGACGGGCAGGCCCACCAGTGTCGCGATGGGCGCGGCGGCAGCGCCGAGCAGGGCGACGACGAACAGCACCCCGGCCCACCAGGAGGCCGAGCCCGGCGTGCCCGAAAGACCGCGGAAACCCGAGTCGCCGGTACGGCGGAGCTGGATCACCGTGCGCACGCCGAAGGCGGTCACCAGCCAGAACCCGTACAGCGCCAGTGCTGCCCAGCCCCAGGCGGTCATCGGGCGTCCGCCTCCTTGGCCGGGGTGCAGCAGGCGCAGCCCGGGGCACAGCCGCACCCGTCCTGGTCCGCCGCTTCCGTGAGACCTCCGAGGGGCACGGCACAGCAGTTGTCGCCGCGCCATGTCTCGCGGCCTTCCTTGACCGCGACGACGGCGATCACGAGGGCGGCGAGCGGGTCGGCCCAGGTCCAGCCGAACAGGGAGTTGGCGAGCAGGCCGATGAGGAGGACGGCTGACAGGTAGGTGCACAGCAGGGTCTGCTTGGAGTCGGCGACGGCCGAGGCGGAGCCCAGTTCGCGTCCGGCGCGGCGCTGGGCGGCGGACAGGAACGGCATGACTGCCAGGGAGAGGGCGGCCAGCACGATTCCGGGCGTGGAGTGCTGTGCCTCGCCGCTGCCGGTCAGCGCGCGGACGGAGTCGACGGTGACGTAGGCGGCGAGCACGAAGAAGGACAGCGCGATGATGCGCAGCGCGGTCTTCTCCCGGGCCTCGCGAACGGTGTGGTCGGTGGCGGAGAACTGCCAGGCGACCGCGGCGGCGGAGGAGACCTCGATGACCGAGTCCAGACCGAAACCGATCAGGGCGGTCGAGGAGGCGAGGGTGCCGGCGGTGATCGCGACGACCGCCTCGATGACGTTGTAGGTGATGGTGGCGGCGACCAGCAGGCGTATGCGGCGGGCCAGTTGGGCTCGGCGGTCCGGCGTGGGGCCGAGGGATATCGTGGTGGTCATCAGCAGCAGCCCTTGTCTTCGGCGTCCGGGCAGGTGCGGTCGGCTTCGACGGCAAGGACCGCGCCGAGCAGGTCGTCCAGGGCGTGACCGAGGCGGGCGTCGGCCAGTTCGTAGCGCACGCGCCGCCCTTCAGGAGCGGCGACGACGATGCCGCAGTCGCGCAGGCAGGCGAGGTGGTTCGACAGCCGGGTGCGGGAGATCTCCAGCGCGTCGGCCAGATCGGCCGGGTGTGCGGGCGCCTTCCGCAGGGCGAGGAGGATGCGGCAGCGGATCGGGTCGGCGAGCGCGCGGCCGAAGCGGGCCAGGGCGTCGATGTCGGAGGCGATGGTCAGCACCCCACAACGGTACACAAATTCCTGGATTCAGGAAACCGTGGATTATCTGCTGAGGGGGTGGGGAGAGTGACCAGCCGTCCGTTTCGCAGCCCGGGAACAGCCAGGGCCTCAGTGCTGGTGCGGCCCGTCCCGGTGGACCGGCCCGTGCGGGTCCTCGCAGTGCGACGCGTCGTCGTTCGTGCCGCCGCCCAGCGCCACCTGCAGCACCGGGTCGGGGATGTGGTCGACCTGGAGCGTGGTGTGGGTGATGCCATAGTCGCGCTGGAGGAGTTCCTCCAGGTCGCGGCGCATGGCATGGCAGTCGCCGCCCGGCTCGACCAGAACATGCGCGGACAGCGCGGACTGACCGGAGGTGATCTGCCAGAC
The DNA here is from genome assembly GCF_027270795.1 of Streptomyces sp. ActVer. Classification (NCBI taxonomy): domain Bacteria; kingdom Bacillati; phylum Actinomycetota; class Actinomycetes; order Kitasatosporales; family Streptomycetaceae; genus Streptomyces; species Streptomyces sp. ActVer. The sequence continues at coordinate 7,153 of NZ_JAPWHT010000014.1, read as the reverse complement.
GTGTAGGTCGTGGACCTCGACGACGGTCGGCTGGGCGACGAGCATGTCGCCCAGCGCGTCCGGGTCGATGTCGGCGGGGGCGGCCTCCAGGAAGATGCGGCCGGACTCGCGCAGCAGTCCGTACCCGGCCTTGAACATGAGGGCGACGACCACGAGCGTGGCGATGGCGTCGGCGCGGGCGAACCCGGTGAGCAGCACGATCAGACCGGCCACCGCGGTGCCGATGAAGGCGAACAGGTCGTTGAGGATGTGCTGGTAGGCGCCCTCGACGTTGAGAGAGGACCGGTTGGCCTTGGAAATGCACCAGGCTGCCGCGATGTTCACCACGATCCCGGCGAGGGCGGTGCCGAACACCAGTCCGCCTTCCACCTCCGGCGGATCGATGAGGCGGTGCACGGCCTCGTACGCCAGCCAGGCGCCGAGCAGCAGCAGCGTCAGCCCGTTGGCCTGCGCGGAGAGGATTTCCGCGCGCTTGAGCCCGTACGTGAAGACGCCGCGGGCCGGGCGGGCGGCCAGCCGCATGGCGATCAGCGCGAACACGATCGACACGGCGTCGGTCAGCATGTGCGCCGCGTCCGAGATCAGGGCGAGGGACTGAGCGGCTATGCCGATGACGACCTCGCCCGCCATGAATGTGGTGATCAGGGCGAGCGCGATCCCCAGCCAGCGCCGGTCGGCGTCCGCCGCGACGCCGTGGGAGTGCCCGGCGTGCCCGCCCCCTCCGTGCTCGTGCCCCGGGCCGTGCTCGTGGCTGTGATCGCTCATCGGTACGTCTTCCCCCTCGCGACGAATGCCTTGCCCTGAGTGAAACGCACACCACCGCGAATCGCCAAAGGCTGCATCGGTGACCGTTGTCATGTCGGTTAAATAGCCTCTGACCTGCACAAATTCAACGACCGGCGGAAGCGCCCGAGCGGGGCGCGTCACGAGCTCCACCCTGTCGTGAACCGGTGGGCGGGGTAGTCGGTACGCTGCCAGGGTGTACGGGCCTCGCGGTTGCGTTCCGTACCCCGCCCCGTCACCCGCCGCCCCATCGCTCCCCGCGAGGGACTTCCTGAAGGCCCCGATCTGATGCGCACGCACTGTCTCCGAGGACCCGGCTCGCCGGCGTCCGGTGCGGTGCGCGGGCTGCGGGCCGGGGTTCTGGCGGTGCTGTGTGTGTTGCTGCCGCTGGCCGGGCATGTGCTGTCGCAAGGGCACACGCCCCGGTGGATCATCGTGGCCGCGATGGCAGCGGTCGTCGTACCCGGCGCGGCAGTCCTGACGCGGCAGCGGCTGACCGACACCCAGTTGCTGGGCGTGCTCGCGGTCGCGCAGCTCGCTTACCACGGCGCCTACTCCCTGCCGGGAGCCTGCGCGGCGGTGACCGGCCAGGACGGCATCCTCGGTGGTCTGTCCTGGCTGATGGAACATGACGCGATCGCCGGGCCGCCGCCCGGTGTGCTGCTGGCCGGGCACCTGGTCACGCTGTTGCTCGCCGCCCGTCTGCTGGGCATCACGGAGCGGCTGCTGTGGCAGAGCAAGCCTCTGCTGGCCGCCGTGGGAAGTCTGCTGCTGTTCGTCTGGCCGCTCCTGAACGGTCGTCACGACACCGGGCCGCAGGCAGCGTTCGCCGAGAGCACCTCGCCGCTGGTGTCGGCGCTGCTGGTGCGGCTGCACGAGGGCAGGGCGCCCCCGCGCCACGGGCACAGTTCGTTCGCCCTTTTCCGGCCGACGCCGATCGGCGTTCCCTGCATGCCTTGACGGGCCTGACGCGAGGACCGCCCGGCGGGCCGGTTCCTCCCACCCCGTAGACCGAGTCGCCGGGGGATACAGAGAGTCCCGCGTCATGAACGTCATCGACCGGCGTGCCGTCCGCACGGCGGCCCGCACCCTCGTCGTACCCGCCGCCCTGGCGGTTCTGGCCGTCACCGCTCCACAGGCCGCCGCCCACACCGAACTCGAGACCAGCAGTCCGGGCGCGAACGCCGCGCTCGCCGGACTGTCCCCGCGCGTCACGCTGACCTTCAGCGACGCGATGACCCAGAAGTACGCCAAGATCGCCGTCACCGCGCCGGACGGCGAGTCGGCCGCGACGGGCGAGCCCCAAGTCTCGGGCAAGACGGTCACGCTCGCCCTCGACACCGGCTCCCCTGCCGGGCGCTACACGGTGGGATACCGGGTCGTCTCGGCCGACGGCCATCCCGTCTCGGGCTCGTACACCTTCACCGTCCAGGGGACGGGCAGTTCCAGTCCGTCGCCGCGTTCGACGGAGGCGGCCAATGCGCCGGCTCGGGAGACCGCGGCGGACGAGGCTGCTGGGGAGTCTTCCGACGCGGGCGTCACCATGCTGATCGGTGCCGGTGTGCTGGCCGTGGCTGTGGCGGCCGCGGGCGGGTACGTGGCGCGGCGGAGGCGGGCCGGTCATGGCCACTGAGACCACCAAGACCAGGCGGCTGCCGCAGCTGCCCCTCGTGCTGGCCGCATCGGTCGGCGTCGCCGTCGCGGTGACGGCCGTTGCCGTGTGGGCCGGTGGCGGCGCGGCGGTCGAGATCCCCGGCATTCCGGACGCCGGGGCGGTGACTGCATGGGGCCTGCCCGTTGCCCGGACGGTCGCGGACACAGCCGCGGTGGCCACGATCGGTGCGTTGCTGTTGATCGTCGTCCTGCTGCCGGGCGGTAAGAAGCTCAGCGACACGCAGCTGCGCTACCTCAACTGGGCTGCGGCAGCGGCGGCCTTGTGGGCGGCCGCATCGGCCGCCGCGCTGGTGTTCACGCTCTCGGACCTGTTCGCCCAGCCCGTCACAGAGGTCGCTTCCGCAGCGGTCCTGGCGGACTTCGTCACGACCGACGCCCAGGGACGCTCGTACGCCCTGATGACGGCCGCCGCCGGAACGATCGCAACGCTGTGCGTGGGGATCAGCACGGCGCGCTGGGCCCGCCTGGCCCTCCTGGTCGCGCTCGCCGGACTGCTGCCGCCGGTCTTCACCGGGCACTCCTCGGCAGCCGGCAACCACGACGCGGCGGTCACCAGCCTTGCCCTGCATCTGGTGGGCGTGGCCGTGTGGGTCGGCGGCTTGGTCTTCGTCCTCGTGGTCGCCGCGCGCCGCGAGGACGAGGCGGCGGACGCGGCCCGGCGCTTCAGCCCGCTCGCCGCCTGGGCGCTTCTCGCAGTCGCGGCCAGCGGGATCGTCAACGCCGCCGTCCGGCTCCCGGCCGTAAGTGACGTGTTCACCAGCCGGTACGGGTTGATGATCATCGGCAAGACGGTGGCGCTCGCCGCACTGGGCGGCATCGGCTGGTGGCACCGCCAGCGCACCCTGCCCGCTCTGAAGGACGGCAGGCGGCGGGCGTTCGTCCGGCTCGCGGCCGGTGAACTGCTGCTCATGGCCGCCGCGATGGGGCTCGCGGTGGGCCTGTCGCGTACCCCGGCACCCGGCGCCGGCGGCGCCTCGCTCTCGCCCACCGAGGAACTGCTGGGCTTCCCCATGCCCCCGCCGCTCGGCGACTTCCCCTGGACGCCGCTGTTCACGCAGTGGCACTTCGACCCCGTGTTCGCCTTCGGCACCGCGGCGGCTGCACTGCTCTACCTGGCGGGCGTGGCCAAGCTGCGGGCTCGGGGCGACAAGTGGCCCGTCGGGCGCACCATTTCGTGGCTGCTGGGCCTGGCAGTGACCGTGCTGGCGACCATGAGCGGGCTCGCGGTCTACGGCAAGGTGCTGTTCAGCGTGCACATGGGCCAGCACATGATCCTCGCGATGACGGTGCCGATCCTGCTCGTCCTGGGCGCCCCCGCCACGCTCGCCCTGCGGGCGCTGCCCCCCGCCCCGAAGGGGGAGCCGGACGGGCCGCGAGAGATGCTGATGAAGCTGCTGCACAGCCGCTACGTGGCGGTGATCTCGCATCCGGTGGTGGCGAGCGTGCTGTTCATCGCCAGCGCCTTCGTCGTCTACTACAGCTCGCTTTTCGAGACCCTGATGCGCAGCCACCTCGGGCATATGTTCATGCTGGTGCATTTCCTGGCCGTCGGGCTGCTGTTCTTCTGGGTCGTCATCGGCATCGACCCCGGGCCGCGGCGCCCGCCTCATCTGGGACGGCTGTTCGCGCTGATTCTGACAATGCCGTTCCACTCCTGGTTCAGCATCTCGCTGATGAGCTCGTCCGCGCTGATAGGCGAGGGATGGTGGTCGGCGCTCGACCGGCCCTGGGTCGAGTACGCGATGGACGACCAGTACAACGCCGGGGCCATCGCCTGGGCCACCGGCGACATCCCCGTACTGATCACCACGATCATCCTGTCGATCCAGTGGGTGCGCTCGGACCAGCGCGAAGCCCGCCGCGTCGACCGGAAGATCGACCGTGGCGATGCCAACGACCCGCTGGCCGCCTACAACGCCTACCTGGCGAGCCTGCACGCCCGCGACCGCCGCCCCGCCCGGGCGACGCCACCACCGCGTACCCCGGAAAGCACCGGCGAGACCGCGGCTCCTCCCGCCCGCCCCGTCCCTACCGACCCCGGCAAGGAATCATGAAGAAGCATCTGTTCGTCGCCGCGGTGATCGTGGCCGCGTTCGCCGCCGCCCTCGGCGCCTTCCTGCTCGTCTCCCCCGACGACCGCGACTCGGGCGGCCTGGACGTGAAGCCCGCCGCCGAAGCGCTGCCCCTACGCGACACCAGCCACCGCCTCACCGACCCGAAAAAGAGCGAGCTGACCCTCGTGGAGTTCCTGGACTTCGAGTGCGAGGGGTGCGGGGCGATGTACCCGATCGTGGAGAAGCTGCGCGAGGAGTACGGGGACCGGGTCACCTTCGTCGCCCGCTACTTTCCGATGCCCGGGCACCGCAACGGCGAGCTCGCCGCGCGGACCGCCGAAGCCGCCGCCCGGCAGGGGAAGTTCGAGGAGATGTACACCAAGCTCTTCACGACCCAGAAGGAGTGGGGCGAGGCACAGGAGTCCAAGCAGGACGTCTTCCGCGGGTTCGCGAAGCAACTCGGCCTGGACCTGAAGCAGTTCGACGCCGATCTGAAGAATCCGAAGGTGGCGGCACGCGTGCAAGCTGACCAGCGCGACGGCCTCGGGCTGAACGTCCAGGGCACCCCGACCTTCTTCCTCGACGGAGAAATGGTCGCCACTCCCGGCTCGTACGAGGCGTTCAAGGCGCTCATCGACACCCGTCTGTCCGACTGACGCAGCGGAAAGGGCACGCATGCAGTACCTCATCGATCAGGCCCGCGTCTTCCGCGCCCGCGCGGCCGCGCACGGCATGGACCTCGGCGACCTCGCGGACGGCCACCGGCCGCGTGCGCTCTTCGTCTCGTGCTCAGACGCTCGTCTTATCCCCGCCCTGCTCACCGGCGCCCAGCCCGGGGACCTCTTCGAACTGCGCACCTACGGCGGGCAGGTCCCCCGGTGTGACACCCAAGCCCTGTCGGGCGAAACGCGCACGATCGAGTACGTCGTCGAGGAACTGAAGGTCTCGGACGTCATCGTGTGCGGCCACTCGCGGTGCGACGTCGCCAGTGATGCCGTACGCCGGGCCGGGACGTTGCCGGCGAACGACATGTCATGGCCGGACGATTCGGCCCTCACACTGGCCGGAGACGACACGGCCGCCGGCCAGTGGCACACCCTGGCCCAACTCGACGCCCTCAGCGGCTACCCGTCCGTCATACCCCGGCTCGCCGACCGAACGCTGCGCTTGCACGCCTGGTTCTACGACGTCGACACCGGTGCCGTATGCCAGTACTACCCGCGCGCCAGCGCCTTCCTCCCCCTGTGAACTCCCCTGAACAGCCCCGCCGGCCCCGACATATTCGACAAGGTGACCGCCGTGCCCCTCGACAAGACCCTCAGGTACGACGAACGCCTCACGGCACCCAAAGCCTGGTGGGTCATCGCCGCACTCTTCGGCCTCTCCATGGCCCTGATCTTCCTGCCATACGGCCTGATCGCCGCCCTCATCGCCCTGGTGGCGGGCACCTGCCTCGCCGGGTTCTACGTCAGCGGGCAGGGCTCAATGCGGATCCGGGTCACCGGCGAACTGCTGGTTGCCGGTGACGCCCGCATCCCCCTGAAAGCACTGGGTGACGCGGAGGTGCTGGAAGGCGAGGAGGCCCGCGCCTGGCGCACGTACAAGGCCGACCTGCGGGCCTTCATGCTGATGCGCAGCTACATCACCACCGCGGTACGCGTCGACGTCGTCGACCCCGACGACCCCACCCCCTACCTCTACCTCTCCACCCGCTCCCCCGACCGGCTCGCCGAGGCGATCAGTGCGCGAGCCTGATCGTGCGGCGTCGCACGGCTGTTCCCAAGACGGCCGCCAACTGGTAGTTGGTGATGGGCGACCGTGCCTCGTGATCACGTGACCGGAGACGAGCGGCGTACCGGAACAGGCAGGACCAGCCGCGCGGGCGCGTACGCGCGGGCCGGTCTGTTCGCCGTGCTCGGCACCGTGCTCGCGACCTTCGGTCACCACGCAATCGCCGAAGGCACAGTGCCCTGGCGGCTGGCGGGCACGGCGATCGTGGCCCAATTCGTAGCGGTCTGGCCGCTGACAAGGCACCGCTACGCGCCGACCGCGACCGTGGTGTTCACGTTGGCGACGCAGGGGATGCTGCATCTCGCGCTGTCCTTCACGGACGGCGACACGCAGGCGGCCGTGCCGGAGCACGCGATGCACGCCGGGCACGGCGCTACCGCTGCGGCGGACGGTCACGCCTGGCACCACGCCGGGGCGACGATGACGACCGTGCACGCGGTCGCCGCGCTGGTCGTGGCCTGGCTGCTGCACCGGGCGGACGCGCGGATGACAGCTGCGCTCGGCGCGCTCCGCACGCTCGCCGGGGCGGCCGCGGCCGCCCTGGCCCATGTACTGCCGCGCCCGGTCTGCGGCACCGGAAGGGCGTTGTTCGCGCTGCCCGATCGGCGGCTGTACGCCTCCTTCGAGGTGGCGATACAAGCGGGGGACGATGTACTGGAGTACGCGGTGGTGCGCAGAGGGCCACCGCGCGGGGAGCACCTTCGGTCCGTCACCGGCCCCGGTGTCTGTGGGGCCGGTTCTTCCCGTATCAGCAAGGAGTTCTCCTGTGTCCATGTCCCACCACGCGGTGGCCCGTGCGGGCCGCCGTGTCGCGCTCGCCGGTGCCGCCGCGCTGACGGCCACGCTCGCCC
>NZ_JAPWHT010000149.1:0-21441 GCF_027270795.1 Streptomyces sp. ActVer | reverse complement strand
CTTGAAAGACAAAAGCCTGGGGCGGCAGCCCCGCTTTCAGGGGCGCGGGGAACTGCGCGAGCAACCCCCGCCGGCCCGCACCCGGCAAACCGACCCCAAGCCGCTAATCGTTCTCCGGGGTTTCGGGGGCCTCCGGGGCCTTCGATGCCTCCGGCAGCTCCGCCGCCAACGCGGCCGCGGCCTGCACCAGAGGCAGGGCGAGCAACGCCCCCGCCCCCTCCCCGACAGTCACCCCGTGATCGAGAAGCGGCTCAAGCGCCATCCGGTCGAACGCCTTCGCCTGGGCGGGCTCACCACTGGTCTGCCCCGCCAGCCACCAGTCCGGCGCCCGGAAGGCAACCCGCTGCCCGACCAGCGCACAGGCGGCGGACACGACCCCGTCGAGGATCACGGGAGTCTTCCGCGCCGCACTCTGCAGCAGGAACCCGGTGATCGCGGCAAGATCCGCCCCGCCCACCGCCGCGAGCAACTGCAGCTGATCCCCGAGCACGGGCCGAGCGCGACGCAGAGCGTCGCGAACCGCCGCACACTTGCGCATCCAGGCGAGGTCGTCGATGGCCCGCCCCCCACGCCCGGTGACGACCGACGCGTCGGTGCCGCACAGCGCCGCGATCAGCACGGCCGCGGCGGTGGTCCCGCCCACGCTCACATCGCCGAGCACGACGAGATCGGTCCCGGAGTCCGCCTCCTCGTCCGCGACGGCGACCCCCGCGAGGAAGGCGGCCTCCGCCTCCTCCAGGGTCAGCGCGTCCTCCACGTCGATCCGCCCGGAGCCGCGCCGCACCCGGTGCCGTACGACCTCGTCGGGCAGGCTCTCCGGCTCGCAGTCGAGTGCCATGTCCACCACGCGCACGGGCACGCCGAGCCGCCGGGCCAGTACGGAGACGGGGCTCGCGCCGTCGAGCACGGAGCGCACCAGCTCGTCCGCGCTCCCCGCGGGCCGCGCCGACACCCCCAGCCCGGCGACCCCGTGGTCACCCGCGAACAGCACCACGCGCGGACGCTCGATCGCCCGCACCGGCACGGCCGACTGTGCGGCCGCCAGCCACTCACCGAGGTCGTCGAGGCGTCCCAGGGCCCCGGGCGGCACGACCTGCCGCTCCCGGCGCGCCTCGGCGTCACGGCGCACACCGCCGTCGGGGCGCTCGATCAGATCGGTGAAGTCGTCGAGATTAAGCGAGCTCATTCGCCGAACAGTACCGGCAGTGATCGGGCCGGTCTCCTGACGGTCGGTCAGTGCGCTGCACGGGGTCGTTGCATCGAAGATCGCCATCCCATACGTTCCGGTTTGCAGTGGATTGTCATACCGGTTTGTATCGACCGGTAGTAGCTCATATCAGCCTCTACAGGGTCGTACCGCGTCGGACCGGCAGGAGCAGACAGACCATGCCCCCCACACCCGCCACATCTCCCGCACCCGCCACACCCCCCACACCTCCCGCCCAGCAGACCGTCGCCCGGCGCCGCGCCGCGTACCTCAGCGAACTCGCCCAGGGCACCGACCACTTCCACGAGCCCCGCCGGCCCGACTGCCCCTGGTGCGGCTCCCGGCGGCTGCGCACCCGCCTGCGCACCCCGGACCTGCTCCAGCACAAGCCAGGCACCTTCGTCGTCGACGAGTGCGAGGACTGCGCGCACGCCTTCCAGAACCCCCGCCTCACCACCGAGGGCCTGGCCTTCTACTACCGGGACTTCTACGAGGGACACGAGCACCACGAGACCCACGAGGGGTTCGCCGAGCGGATCCTGCGCGCCCGCGCCGGACGCAGACGCCACGAGGCCGCCGCCCGCGCGATGCTCCCGTACCCCGAACCCGAGAGCTGGCTGGACGTCGGCACCGGCCACGGCCACTTCCCGGCGGCGGCCAAGGAGTTGTACACGTACACCTCCTTCGACGGGCTCGACCCCACCTCGCGCGTCGAGCAGGCGCGGACGGCGGGCCGCGTCGAGGAGGCGCACCACGGCCGGCTGCCCGACCTGGTCGACCGGCTGCGCGCCCGCTACGACGTGGTCAGCATGTTCCACCACCTGGAGCACAGCCCCGACCCGCGCGAGGAACTGCGCGCCGCGCTCGCCGTACTGCGTCCCGGCGGGCATCTGCTCGTCGAAGTCCCGGACCCGGACTGCGCGTTCGGGGCGCTGCTCGGCAAGTGGTGGGTGTCCTACTGCCAGCCGCAGCACCTCCACCTCATGCCGCTGCGCAACCTGCTCGACGAACTCGACGAGCTCGGCTGCACGGTCGTCTCCACCGACCGCCGCGAACCCCACATCCCGTACGACCTGACGGGCGCCCTCGCGCTGGCGATCGGCAACCGGCTGCCGGGCGGCGACGAGCCCTGGCGCCCGAGCCCGCCGACCGACCTCCAGCGGACCCTCCGTACGGCCCTGACCCGGGCCACCACCCCGCTGCTGGCCTCCGCCTTCGCCCTGGACCACGTCCTGGCCCCGCTCCTGCGGCGCACCCGCTTCTCGAACGCGTACCGCATCATCGCCCGCAAGACGGCGGGCAGACACACTCCCCGCCCGGACGCCCAGCCCTTCGACTCCTAGCCCTTCAGGGTGAGCGCCTGTCCCGCCACCACCAGCAGCACGTGCTCGCACTCGGTCGCGAACGCCGCGTTGAGGCGGCCGAGTTCGTCGCGGTAGCGGCGGCCGGAGGGGGTGGCGGGGACGATGCCGGAGCCGACCTCGTTGGAGACGGCGACCACCGTGCGGCGGGTCTCGCGGACGGCGGCCGTCAGCTCCTCCACCCGGGCCCGCAGCGCACGCTCACCGCCACCGCCCCACTCGTCGTCGTCCCACGCGTTCACCGAGTCCATCGCGTCCGTCAGCCACAACGACAGACAGTCGACGAGCAACGGCGCCCCGTCGTCCTTCAACAGGGGTACGAGGTCGCAGGTCTCGGCGGTACGCCAGGAGCCGGGCCGCCGCTCACGGTGGGCGTGCACCCGGGCCGCCCACTCGCCGTCCCCGTTCCGCGTCCCGCCGGTGGCCACGTACAGCACATCGGGAAAGGCCTCCAGGCGCCGCTCGGCCTCCACCGACTTCCCGGACCGGGCCCCGCCGAGCACCAGAGTCCGCCGGGGCACGTCGGGCACGTCCTCGTACACCCCAACCGTCAGCGTCGTACCGTCCGGCACCGCCCGTGCCCCCGCCGCCGCGAGCCGCCGCGTCAGCTCCCGGCCGGGCGGCACGTCGTGGTCGAGGTGCACCGCGATCACGTCCGTGGCCGGCCCGACCGCCCCGGCCAGCCGCAGCCGGGCCAACGCGTCCGGCCGCCCGACGACATCGGCGACCACCATGTCGTACGCCCCGGCCACCTCCTCAAGACCCGCGGGCGCCGCGCCCGGCGGCAGATACAGCAGCCGCTGCCCGTCGGGCCCCGTCACCGCGTACCCGGTGCCCGGCGCGTCCATCGGCACCGCCCGCACCCGATGCCCCGTCAGCAGCGCCAGCTCCCGCCCGTCCGGCACCCGCCCCGGCTGCGGCAGCCCCGCCGGCACCTCCACCGCGGGCCCGTTGTGCGGGTGTGACAACAACACCTGCCGCACCCCGCCCAACGACCGCCCGGCCCGAGCCGCGGCAAAGGCCGCCCCGGGCGTCAGATCCAGCAACAGGGCCCCGTCGACCAACAAGGCGGCAGCCGCCCGTGCATCCACACCCAGCGCCACCGCACAAGCAGCACAGGGACAGTCGGGCCGAGGCAGCCCCGCAGACCCACCGGTACCAAGCAAAGTCACTTCCACGGATCTGATTTTCCCGCGTCAACACGGCTTGTGCCCGTCAGGGGTTACACGGGAGCGCGCCCCTCAACGGGCGCGGGGCTGTGACACTTGCGGCTCCGCCGCGGGGCGCGACAAGCCCCCACCAACCCGCAGACAGCACACAACACTTCTCGACCTGCACCTTTGAACACCGGACAACCAACAGAACACCTAGGCTTCGGGCAAGAGCCCGATCTTGCTGGGAACTTTTGGGAGGCTGACATGGCGGCATGGACGTGGCGGTTCGAGAAGGCCGACGGGACGGAAGTCCAGCCCGCGGTCCAGCCCGAGGAGTTCACCACCCAGGGCGACGCGGAGTCCTGGCTCGGCGAACACTGGAAGGCGCTGGCCGAGGCGGGGGCGGACCAGGTCCGGCTCTCCGAGGACGCCACGGAGATCTACGGTCCGATGAGCCTGCACGCCGAGGCTTCCTAGGCCCCCGTAGCCCATACGCGTGAGGGCCGCGGCCGTACGAACGACCGCGGCCCTCCGGCGTCCGCCCGCGCCACCCGCCGGGTCACTGCTCGCCGAGCGTCACCTCGGCGCTCTTCTCGTCACCGTCGCGGGTGTACGTCACCCGCACCTTCTCGCCCGGCTTCCGGGCCGCGAGCGCCGGTCGACGCCCCACCGCCGGAGCACCCGCCGAGCAGGACCACGCAGCAGCCGGCGATCAAGGGAAGGACACGGGCAAGGGCGTGGCTACGGGGCCGGGCAGGCGACGCAACATCCATGCCCCGAGTCCTGCCTCGGGGCGGCGGGTCCGGCCTGCGGTGCGGGGCCGAACAGGGGGGTTCTCAGCCCCGTACGCCGCACAGGTGAAGCAGGGCCGCCACCCGGCGGTACGGATCCGTCCGCCCGGCCCGCTCCTCGGCGGCCAGCAGCGTCTCCACGTCGTCCGGGACGGCGGCGTCGTCGGCCGCGGTGTCCGTGAAGACCCGCACCCCGTACCAGGCGTGCAGCGGCGCCCCGATCCCGGCGAGGGTGCCGGTGAGCGCGTCGAGCCGGTCGGCCCGTACGTCGAGTCCGAGGCGGTTCGTGTACGCGCTGGTGTCGAAGGACGCCAGGGTGCCCGCCCAGTCGCCGGCCAGCCCCGGCCGCATGGCCAGCGCGTCGGCGTTCCGTACGAGCAGGGAGAGCAGTCCGCCGGGGGCCAGCATCCGGGCGAGCCCGGCGAGAAGGGGGTCGGGCTCCTCGACGTACATCAGCACGCCGTGGCAGAGCACCACGTCGAAGCTGCCCGGCAGGAAGTGGACCCCGGTGTCCCGCCCGTCGCTCTCGACGAGCCGCACACGGCTGCGGATCCCCTCCGGCTCGGCGGCGAGGCTCTCACGGGCGACGGCGATCATCGTGGAGTCCTGTTCGACCCCCGTGACCTGGTGCCCGGCCCGGGCCAGCCGCAGCGCCTGCGTGCCCTGGCCCATGCCCACGTCGAGCACGCGCAGCCGCTGCCCCACCGGGAAGCGCCCGGCTATCTGCTCGTCGAGTTGCCGGGCGACCAGTTCCTGCCGTACGACATCACGCAGACCGCCCAGCTTGCTCAGCCAGGCTTCGGCGGCGCCCCCCGCGAAAGATGCCGCGCTCAGGGCCGCTCTCCGCGCTTGACCTGCGGCTTCGGCAGCCGGAGGCGACGCATCTGGAGGCTGCGCATCAGCGCGTAGGCGACCGCGCCGCGCTTGGGCTCGTCCGGGAAGCGCGCGTTCAGCTGCTTCTTCATGCGGATCGCGATGCCGATCGAGTCGACGACGATCATCACGATCACGAAGAGCCACAGCAGCAGCGCCACGTTCTGCAGCTGGGCGATCTGGACCATGCTCAGGACGAGGATGATCACCGCCAGCGGCAGGAAGAACTCGGCGATGCAGAACCGCGAGTCGATGAAGTCGCGCGCGAACTTGCGCACGGGGCCCTTGTCACGGGCGGGCAGATAGCGCTCGTCCCCACTGGCGAGCGCTTCGCGCTGCTTCGCCATCTGGGTACGGCGATCGTCACGCTGCCGCTTGGCGGCCTCCTTGCGCGTCGTCGGCGTATTGGCCACGCTGCGGCGCTGGGACTGGGCCTCACTGCGCTTGGGCGTGGGCCGACCCTTGGGGGCCTGCGGGTCACGGGGCTGAGTGGAGTCGGTCAGCGCCTTGTCGGCGGGGGCCTTCTCATCCTTGGCACGGCTACGGAACACAAAACCCAAGGGTAATGGGTACGGAGGCATGGACGTCAGCCGAGTGGGGAACGATCCGGCAACACCGGTCGTCTGTAGGGGGACAAGGGAGCCTGAAAAGGGGTGGCTGCCCACGGTTCTCCGGGCCGACCCCGGGACGAACCCCGGGGGACACCTACTCCCTACGCCGGAGCAAGATCATTCACAGTCGTCCTTGGGGATGAGCGCATCCGTCCCCGAACAGTGCGGTAATGGATGCAGGGCCCGTACTGTGGGTTCTGTTGCAGTCGCTGGAGCTGGAGTCCGTCAGAAGGGGGCGCGCGAAGCCCATGAGCGGTGTCATGAAGCGTATGGGGATGATCTTCCGCGCGAAGGCGAACAAGGCCCTTGACCGGGCCGAGGACCCGCGCGAAACCCTCGACTACTCGTACCAGAAGCAGCTGGAGCTGCTGCAGAAGGTGCGCAGGGGAGTCGCCGACGTGGCGACCTCCCGCAAGCGCCTGGAGCTGCAGCTGAACCAGCTCCAGAACCAGTCCTCCAAGCTTGAGGACCAGGGCCGCAAGGCGCTCGCGCTCGGCCGGGAGGACCTGGCCCGTGAGGCGCTGTCGCGCCGTGCCGCGCTCCAGCAGCAGGTCACCGACCTGGAGACGCAGCACCAGACCCTCCAGGGCGAGGAGGAGAAGCTCACCCTCGCGGCGCAGCGGCTCCAGGCCAAGGTCGACGCCTTCCGGACCAAGAAGGAAACGATCAAGGCGACGTACACGGCCGCCCAGGCGCAGACCCGCATCGGCGAGGCCTTCTCGGGCATCTCCGAGGAGATGGGCGACGTCGGCATGGCCATCCAGCGCGCCGAGGACAAGACCGCGCAGCTCCAGGCGCGCGCCGGTGCCATCGACGAGCTGCTCGCCTCCGGCGCCCTCGACGACTCCTCCGGGCTCGCCAAGGACGACATCCAGACCGAGCTCGACCGGCTCTCCGGCGGCACGGACGTGGAGCTGGAGCTCCAGCGCATGAAGGCCGAGCTGGCCGGCGGTTCCTCGTCCCAGCAGGCGATCGAGGGCGGCAAGGACCAGACTCAGTCCCAGCAGCAGGACACTCCGCGCTTCGACAAGCAGTAGTCCCACGCCGAGGAGGGCGTCATGATCGTACGGATCATGGGGGAGGGACAGGTGAGGCTGGACGACGGCCACCTCACCGAACTGAACAAGCTGGACGACGAGCTCCTCGCGGAGATGCAGTCCGGTGACGAGGAGGGCTTCCGGCGCACGCTGGGGGCACTCCTCGACGCGGTCCGCCACCTCGGCACGCCACTCCCCGACGCCGCCCTGGAACCCTCCGAACTGATCCTCCCGTCCCCGGAGGCGACGCTCTCGGAGGTCCGGGAGATGCTGAACGACGACGGTCTGATCCCCGGCTGACTTTCCTTCGCCCCCGCCGCCCCCACCCGTTCCCGTCCCTTTTCGGGGGCCGGCCCCCGAACCCCCGCTCCTCAAACGCCGGAGGGGCTGAGATACCCAGGGGCGCGGGGAACTGCGCGACCAGCCACAGCCGGGCCCGCACCCGAAATCTCACCCACGGGGTCTGGGGCGGAGCCCCAGAAGGACGATGGGGGTCCGCCCGCTCGAGCGAAGCCGAGAGTGGAGGAGGACAGGGGCGGCGGGGGCGAAAAACGTGGGCCCCGGCCCGATTACCGGTGGCACCAGTTCCGCGCCCCGCAAGGGCCCCGTACCGTAAACAACCGTGAGCACACTCGAGCGCGCCCGGAACCGCCTGCGGGCATACCCGCTGGTGGTGGACGGCGCCCTCGCGGCAGCAGTCCTCGCCTGCATGGTCGTCGGCTCGTTCGCGGAGCCGAACGGAAGACACGGCGGCCCGGACTGGGGCGCCCGCACCCCGGACGTCCTCAGCCTCACCCTCATGCTGCTGGCGGCGACGGCCCTGGTCTTCCGCCGGGGCCACCCCCTGAGGGTCCTCCTCGCGACGAGCGCCCTGTCGGTCGTGGAGTTCGTGACGGGCGACCCCAGGGCCCCCGTGGTGATGTCCGCCGTCGTCGCCCTCTACACGGTGGCGTCGGCGACCGACCGCCCCACCACCTGGCGCGTGGGCCTCCTCACCATGACCGTCCTGACCGGCATCGCCATGCTCGCCGGCCCCCTGCCCTGGTACGCGCAGGAGAACCTCGGCATCTTCGCCTGGACCGGCATGGCCGCCGCCGCGGGCGACGCGGTCCGCAGCCGCCGCGCCTTCGTGCACGCCATAAGAGAGCGTGCCGAGCGTGCCGAACGCACCCGTGAGGAGGAGGCGAGACGCCGCGTCGCCGAGGAACGCCTCCGCATCGCCCGCGACCTGCATGACGTCGTCGCCCACCACATCGCCCTCGTCAACGTGCAGGCCGGAGTGGCCGCGCACGTCATGGACAAGCGCCCCGACCAGGCCAAGGAAGCCCTCGCCCACGTCCGCGAGGCCAGCCGCTCCGCGCTCAACGAACTCCGCGCCACGGTCGGCCTGCTGAGACAGTCCGGCGACCCCGAGGCCCCCACCGAACCGGCCCCGGGCCTGCACCGCCTCGAAGAACTCGTCGGCACCTTCCGCAACGCGGGCCTGCCCGTGGAGGTGGCCCGCACCGACCACGGCACCACCCTCCCCGCCGCCGTCGACCTGGCCGCGTACCGCGTCATCCAGGAAGCCCTCACCAATGTGCAGAAGCACGCGGGCCCCGAGGCGAAGGCCGAGGTCAGCGTCGTACGCGTGGGACCGAACGTGGAGATCACCGTCCTCGACAACGGGCCGGGCGACGACGCCGAGGCCCGGCAGGAGGAGAACGGCGGCCACGGACTGCTCGGCATGCGCGAGCGGGTCACCGCACTGAACGGCGTCTGCACCGCCGGACCCCGATACGGAGGCGGCTTCCGGGTCCATGCGATCCTGCCGGTCAAGAGCCGCACCGGAAGCACCGCGTCCACCGCGGCAGCACCCGCACCGGCAGCCGGACCGGCGGCACCGACCACGGCACCCACGGGGGACCCCGCATGACCATCCGCGTCCTGCTCGCCGACGACCAGGCACTGCTGCGCAGCGCGTTCCGCGTGCTGGTCGACTCCGAGCCCGACATGGAGGTCGTGGGAGAGGCCTCGGACGGGGCGGAGGCCGTGCGGCTGGCCCGTGACGAGCGGGCCGACGTCGTGCTCATGGACATCCGCATGCCCGGCACCGACGGTCTCGCCGCGACCCGGCTCATCAGCGCCGACCCGGGCCTCGCCCACGTACGCGTCGTGATGCTGACGACCTTCGAGGTCGACGAGTACGTGGTGCAGTCGCTGCGCGCCGGAGCCTCCGGGTTCCTCGGCAAGGGCTCCGAGCCGGACGAACTGCTCAACGCGATCCGGATCGCGGCCGGCGGCGAGGCGCTGCTGTCACCGGCCGCGACCAAGGGACTGATCGCCAAGTTCCTCGCCCAGGGCGACGGCGATGACGACGACCGGGACCCCGGCCGCGCCGAACGCCTCGAAGCGCTGACCGTCCGCGAGCGCGAGGTCCTTGTCCAGGTCGCCGGCGGGCACTCCAACGACGAGATCGCCGAGCGCCTCACGGTCAGCCCGCTCACGGTGAAGACGCACGTCAACCGGGCCATGGCCAAGCTGGGAGCCCGCGACCGGGCACAGCTGGTGGTCATCGCGTACGAGTCCGGACTGGTACGCCCAAGGGTGGAGTGAGCTCCACCCGCACGTACTGCGGTCGCGGTATGCGCCGCATAAGGAACGGGACCTGGGGGCGAGGGTCGGGGCCCCGGCGATGGCTCAGAGTGATAGGCGGACGCTCACATGAGCCCGTTCTGCCGCTCCAGAGACTCAAGCCACAGAAGAGAGACCCGTCACCCATGTCCTGGCTGTCCCGCTTCAGCCTCGCCCAACGTGCCCTCATCGGGCTGATGTCGATCATCGCCCTGGCCTTCGGGGCGATAGCGATCCCTCAGCTCAAGCAACAGCTGCTGCCCACCATCGAACTGCCCATGGTGTCGGTGATCGCGCCGTACCAGGGCGCGTCCCCCGACGTGGTCGAGAAGCAGGTCGTCGAGCCCATCGAGGACAACCTCGAAGCGGTCGACGGGATCTCCGGCGTCACCTCCACGGCCAGTGAGGGCAACGCCCTGATCATGGCCTCCTTCGACTACGGCAACGACTCCGCCCGGATCGTCGCCGACGTCCAGCAGGCCGTGAACCGCGCCCGTGTCCAGCTCCCGGACGACGTGGACCCGCAGGTCGTCGCCGGTTCCACCGACGACATCCCGACCGTGGTCCTCGCGGTCACCTCCGACAAGGACCAGCAGGCCCTCTCGGACCAGCTCGACCGCACGGTCGTCCCCGCGCTGAAGGACATCGACGGCGTCGGCCAGGTCACCGTCGACGGCGTACAGGACCTTCAGGTCGCGGTCACGCCCGACGACGCGAAGCTGGCGAAGGCGGGGCTGAACACGGCCGCGCTCGGCCAGGCCCTCCAGGCGGGCGGCGCGACCCTCCCCGCCGGTTCCTTCGACGAGGACGGCAGCAACCGCACGGTCCAGGTCGGCGGCGGCTTCACCTCGCTGAAGCAGATCCAGGACCTGATGGTCACCGGCGAGGGCGGCAAGAAGCCCGTACGCCTCGGTGACATCGCCACCGTCGAGGAGGAGCCCGCCACGGCGGACTCCATCACCCGCACCGACGGCAAGCCCAGCCTCGCGGTCTCCGTCACCATGGACCACGACGGCAGTGCGGTCGCGGTCTCCGACGAGGTCCAGGACAAGCTGTCCGGCCTGCGCAAGGACCTCGGCTCCGGCGCCACGCTGACCGTCGTCAGCGACCAGGGCCCGGCCGTCTCCAAGTCCATCAAGGGCCTGACCACCGAGGGCGCCCTCGGTCTGCTCTTCGCGGTCCTCGTCATCCTGGTCTTCCTGGCGTCGATCCGCTCGACGCTGGTCACCGCGGTCTCCATCCCGCTGTCGGTCGTCCTCGCGCTCATCGTGCTGTGGACCCGCAGCGAGTCGCTCAACATCCTCACGCTGGGCGCCCTGACCATCGCCATCGGCCGGGTCGTCGACGACTCGATCGTGGTGCTGGAGAACATCAAGCGGCACCTCGGCTACGGCGAGGAGCGCCAGGAGGCGATCCTCAAGGCCGTACGCGAGGTCGCGGGCGCGGTCACCTCCTCGACGCTCACCACGGTCGCGGTGTTCCTGCCCATCGGCCTGACCGGCGGCATGGTCGGCGAGCTCTTCGGCTCGTTCTCCCTCACCGTCACGGCGGCCCTGCTGGCCTCGCTGATCGTCTCGCTGACGGTCGTACCGGTGCTCTCGTACTGGTTCCTGCGCGCCCCCAAGGACGTGCGCGGCATCGACCCGGAGGAGGCGCGCCGCAAGGCCGAGGAGAAGGAGGCGCGCAGCCGCCTCCAGCGCTTCTACGTGCCCGTGCTGCGCTTCGCGACCCGCCGCCGCCTCACCAGCGTGGCGATCGCGGTGGCGGTCCTCGTCGGTACGTTCGGCATGGCGCCCCTGCTGAAGACGAACTTCTTCGACCAGGGCGAGCAGGAAGTCATCACGGTCAAGCAGGAGTTGAAGCCCGGCACCAGCCTGGCGGCGACCGACGCCGAGGCCAAGAAGGTCGAGAAGATGCTCGACGGCGTCAAGGGCGTCGAGGACTACCAGGTCACGGTCGGCTCCTCCGGCTTCATGGCCGCGTTCGGCGGAGGCACGGACACCAACCAGGCCTCCTACACCGTCAAGGTCGCCGACTCGGCCTCCTTCGACGACGTCCAGGACGGTATCGAGGAGGGGCTCGGCAAGCTCTCCGGGATCGGTACGACGACGGTCGCGGCCGGTGACGGCTTCGGCAGCCAGGACCTCAGCGTCGTGGTGAAGTCCGCCGACGCCGCCGTACTGCGCGAGGCCGCCGAGGAGGTCCGGGACGCGGTCGCCGGGCTCGACGACGTCACCGACGTCACCAGCGACCTGGCCCAGTCCGTGCCGCGGATCTCGGTCAAGGCCAACGACAGGGCCGCCGCGGCCGGGTTCAACGACACGACCCTCGGCGCGGCCGTCGCCCAGGCGGTGCGCGGCACCACCAGCGGCAAGGCGATCCTGGACGACACCGAGCGCGACGTCGTCATCAAGTCGGCGAAGCCGGCCGAGACGCTGTCCGAGCTGAGGAGCCTCAGCCTCGGGTCCGTGAAGCTCGGTGACATCGCGACGGTGAAGCTGGTCGACGGGCCGGTCTCGATGACCCGTATCGACGGTCAGCGCGCCGCCACCATTTCGGCGAAGCCGACCGGTGACAACACGGGCGCGGTCAGCGCCGACCTCACGGCCAAGCTCGACAAGCTGAAGCTGCCGGCCGGTGCCACGGCCGCCATCGGCGGTGTGTCCGAGGACCAGGACGACGCGTTCGCGTCCCTCGGCCTCGCGATGCTCGCGGCGATCGCGATCGTCTTCATGCTGCTGGTCGCGACCTTCCGGTCGCTGATCCAGCCGCTGATCCTGCTCGTCTCGATCCCGTTCGCGGCGACGGGTGCGATCGGTCTGCTCGTCATCACCGGTACGCCGATGGGTGTGCCGTCGATGATCGGCATGCTGATGCTCATCGGCATCGTCGTCACCAACGCGATCGTGCTGATCGACCTGATCAACCAGTACCGCAAGCAGGGGTACGGCGTTGTCGAGGCCGTGGTGGAAGGCGGTCGGCACCGGCTCCGCCCGATCCTCATGACGGCCCTGGCGACCATCTTCGCGCTGCTGCCCATGGCGCTCGGCATCACCGGTGAGGGCGGTTTCATCGCCCAGCCGCTGGCGGTGGTGGTGATCGGCGGTCTGATCACGTCGACGCTGCTGACGCTGCTCCTGGTGCCGACGCTCTACGCGATGGTCGAACTCCGCAAGGAGCGCCGCGCGAAGAAGAAGGCGGCGAAGAGGGAGAAGAAGGCCGAGGCCTCCGACTCCGACAAGCCGGAGCCCGTGGGGGTGTAGGTGGGGCGGGGGCTCCGCCCCCGAACCCCCGTTGCGCGGTTCCCCGCGCCCCCAATTGGGGGCGCGGGGAACCGCGCAGTCTTTTTAGGGGCGCGGGGCTGTATCGATGTGCGGCTCCGCCGCGTGGGCGCGACCAGCCACGACGGACCCGCAGACGAAGCCCAGCCCCTCCGGCGGAGCCCTACGGCAGCGCCAGCATCCGCTCCAGCGCCAGCTTGGCGAACTGCTCGGTCTCCCGGTCCACCTCGATGCGGTTCACGAGGTTGCCCTCGGCCAGGGACTCCAGGGTCCAGACCAGGTGGGGGAGGTCGATGCGGTTCATGGTCGAGCAGAAGCAGACCGTCTTGTCGAGGAAGACGACCTCCTTGTCCTCGCTCGCGAAACGGTTCGCCAGCCGCCGTACGAGATTCAGCTCGGTGCCGATCGCCCACTTGGAACCGGCCGGAGCCGCCTCCAGGGCCTTGATGATGTACTCCGTGGAACCCACGTAGTCGGCGGCCTCTACGACCTCGTGCTTGCACTCGGGGTGCACCAGGACGTTCACACCGGGGATCCGGGCGCGCACGTCGTTGACCGAGTCGACCGAGAAACGGCCGTGCACCGAGCAGTGGCCCCGCCACAGGATCATCTTGGCGTCGCGGAGCTGCTCGGCGGTGAGCCCGCCGTTCGGCTTGTGCGGGTTGTAGAGGACGCAGTCCTCCAGCGTCATCCCCATGTCCCGGACGGCGGTGTTCCGCCCCAGGTGCTGGTCGGGCAGGAAGAGGACCTTCTCACCCTGCTCAAAGGCCCACTCCAGGGCGCGCTGGGCGTTGGACGACGTGCAGATCGTGCCGCCGTGCTTGCCGGTGAACGCCTTGATGTCCGCGGAGGAGTTCATGTACGAGACGGGCACGACCTGCTCGGCTATGCCGGCGTCGGTCAGCACGTCCCAGCACTCGGCGACCTGCTCGGCGGTGGCCATGTCGGCCATCGAGCAGCCGGCGGCCAGGTCGGGCAGGACGACCTTCTGGTCGTCGGAGGTCAGGATGTCCGCCGACTCGGCCATGAAGTGCACACCGCAGAAGACGATGTACTCGGCCTCGGGGCGCGCGGCGGCGTCCCGGGCCAGCTTGAAGGAGTCCCCCGTGACGTCCGCGAACTGGATGACCTCGTCGCGCTGGTAGTGGTGGCCGAGGACGAAGACCTTGCTCCCGAGCTTCTCCTTGGCCGCGCGGGCGCGCTCGACCAGGTCCGGGTCGGACGGCGAGGGCAGGTCACCGGGACATTCGACGCCGCGCTCGCTCCTCGGGTCGGCCTCACGGCCGAGGAGCAGCAGGGCGAGGGGCGTCGGCTGTACGTCGAGCTCCTGGGTCTGGGCGGTGGTCACGACACGCACCCTTTCTGTTCTGCGGCCCGCTTGGATCGACCGGCTGGAACGATCAAGCAGAACAAGCCTTTTCGTCGAAATGACGTTATCTATCATAACCGCTTCACGTCACTTTGACGATGCCCATAGCGTCCATGTGACGTGAATCCCGTGGGGTGGTCGACGGGGTGGTCGTGGCGTGGTCGGCGAGGTGTGGGCGGTGGTTGTCCACAGGCCGTTTTCCGCTTCGGGGCGGGTGTGCGAGCATGAAGAGAGAAGCCAAAGACTTAACACTCGGCGCGGAATGAATCCGCGGCTCCGCCGGTTGCAACCGTCGGCAAGCAGTCTCCGTACAACCCGGGAGAGAAGCAGATGTCCGTATCGGACGAGACCACCACCGTGAGCGACGGCATCCTCCTGTCGGACGCCGCCGCGGCCAAGGTCAAGGGCCTGCTGGAGCAGGAAGGCCGCGACGACCTGGCGCTGCGTGTCGCCGTTCAGCCCGGCGGCTGCTCCGGCCTGCGGTACCAGCTCTTCTTCGACGAGCGCTCCCTCGACGGCGATGTCGTCAAGGAGTTCGGCAGCGTGAAGGTCGTCACCGACCGCATGAGCGCTCCGTACCTGGGCGGCGCCTCCATCGACTTCGTGGACACCATCGAGAAGCAGGGCTTCACGATCGACAACCCGAACGCGACGGGTTCCTGCGCCTGCGGCGACTCGTTCAGCTAAGCCTGCTGCCTGCGTTTGACGGATGACGGCCGGGTCCGTCGTCCCGGACGACACCGAAAGGCGGCGCCCCCTCCAACAGGGCGCCGCCTTTCGCGTACCGGCGGGTTCTCGCGTACCGGCGGGTGCGCGTCCTCCGCGTGCCGGTGGCCGGGCGTCCCCGGCTACCTTGCCCCGGTCGGGTTCGGCAGGTCCTTCTCCAGCGGGACCGCCTTGCCGTCCGTGTCGACGACCTTGCGCTCCCCGAGGGACTGCTTGAGCTCGACCTTCTCGTGGAAGACCTTGGCGATCAGGATGCAGACCTGGTCCGTCTTCAGCGTCTCGGTCACCCGGACCGTCACCTTGCCGCCGGACTCCTGCGCCGAGGCCTTGTAGTCGCTGCACACCCCGCCCGTGAAGCGCACGGTCAGTTCCTCGCCGTCCGCGCTGTAGCCCTCGACCCGGACATCCCGGGTCTCGGTCTTCGGCGCCTCCGTCGTCCCGCCGCCCGGCTCGCTCGGCCGCGGGCTCGGAGCCACCGTCGGGTCGTCGCTCGGGGTGCCGGCCGGAGGCTTCGGGGAGGTCAGATACCGCGGGTCGACCGCGGGATGCGTGACCGTGAAGCTCTCGCCCGCCCCCGAGGGCCGTACCTCGAAGAGCCAGGACGGCACCAGCGCCTGCCGGCCGTCCACGAAGTGCGTGGCCAGACCGAACACGGCGTCCTCGACGACGACCGTCCCGGGCTTCGGCGCCACCGTCGACGTCTCGCACGGCTTCTCGTCCTTGTCCTTCAGCGGTACGGGACTCGCGCACCCGCCGATCCCCACGCGCCCGCCACCCGTCCCGGACCCGTTCAGCAGGGCGAGCGTCTTCTCGGCGCTGATGACGGGGTACGTGTCGCTCTTCACCGGGGTCTTCAACTGGCCGCTGCCGCCGACCACTTGGCCGTCCGGGCCGATCTGGAGGCCGGTCGACCAGCCGTACGTCGGCAGCCCGCCCACCTTCGGATCCGCGTTCACCACGCGTACGGCGGCCATGAGCTGGCTCGCGTCGAGCTTCGCGTCGTCCTGGCCGACCGCCTTGAGAACGGGGGCGGCGGCCTTCTTCGCGGCGCCCACGCCCACCGGGTCGGTCTCGGCCCCCTTGGCGCCGCTCTCGGTGCCCTTGGCGGTCCCGCTCGCGCACACCGTGGTGCTCTTGCAGTTGTCGGTGCCGGGCACGAAGCGGTTGAACGTCCAGGTGCCGGGTGCCTTCTTGTTCACCCGCAGACCAGGCCCGGAACCGTCCTTCGTGGCGCCGGCCAGCCAGGCGTCGCCCTCCGCCTTCGGAGTGCCCTCCACGCCCAGGGCCTTGGCCAGCTTCGCCACCTCGGCCGCGGTGACCTCGCCCTTCGCACGGTGGACGGCCGCGGAGGAGGGGCCGTCGGGGAGTTCGCCCTCGGCACGGTAGGTCGCGCCGTTCGGGTCGGGCTCGCCGGGCGCGATGCCGTTCGTACCGTCCGTGCCCTTCACGCCGCCCTCGGTGTAGCCGTCCAGGGCCAGCGGCGGCGGATTGCCGTCGTCCCCCGGCGTACCGGAGCTGTCCCTGCTTCCACCGCCGCCGGACGCGGTCGTGGCGAAGTACGCCCCGCCGCCCCCGGCGAGCAGCACGGCGGCCGCGACCGAGGCGACGACCACCGGCGAATGCCGCCTGCGCGGCTTGTCCTCGTCGGCGGCCTCGGCCGCGTCGTTGTCGGGTCGCTCGCTGTCCACCGCATCGCTCCTTCTGCCGCACCGCTGTCCCATGAGACCCGCCCCTGACCGGGTCAGGACACAGCAGGGTCGTATCCTGCCTCCCCTTTACGGGGGACAGCGATGGGACGCGACGGGGGAGCGCACGGTTCCCTACTTGGCGCCGCTCACCTTTTTAAGCGCGCGGCGCCTTACTGCTTCTTGGGGGCGGGCAGTGCCCTGCGTCTTTTAGGGGCGCGGGGAACTGCGCGACCAGCCACAGCCGGCCCGGAGCTTCCATCCGGCCTCCCCGCGGAGCGCTCCGCGGAGCGTTCAGTCGCCGTAGTCCGACATCGCATCCAGCATCCGGGCGGAAGCCGACGGCACCGTCACGCCGTGGATGAGTGACGGCGACACCGGAAGCGCGGTGACCCTGGCGGGAGCCGACCAGTGCGGGACCATGCGGGCGCAGTCACCCCGCAGCTCGGCCAGACCGCCGTCGAGATCGAGCGGAGCATCGCCATGGATCTTGAGGTTCGTCATAGCGGAACCGTATGCACCGCATGCCCTACGAAAAAAGCCCTACTATTGGGTAGTTTTGCCTGCTTCGAAGCCGCGGCGCGGACCCGATAGCGTTAGATGTCAATCTCCCTCCTCGCAGGAGCGTGTCCTAGCCGTGCGTATCGCAGTCTCGGGCTCCATCGCCACAGACCACCTCATGACCTTCCCCGGCCGCTTCGCCGACCAGCTGGTCGCGGATCAGCTGCACACGGTCTCCCTCTCCTTCCTGGTCGACAATCTCGACGTACGCCGGGGCGGCGTGGGTGCGAACATCGCCTTCGGCATGGGCCAGCTCGGCACCTCGCCGATCCTGGTCGGGGCGGCGGGCTCCGACTTCGACGAGTACCGCGCCTGGCTGGACCGGCACGGCGTCGACACCGCGTCCGTACGGATCTCCGAGGTGCTGCACACCGCGCGCTTCGTCTGCACCACGGACGCCGACCACAACCAGATCGGCTCCTTCTACACCGGCGCCATGAGCGAGGCCCGCCTCATCGAGCTCAAGGCGGTCGCCGACCGCGTGGGCGGACTCGACCTGGTCCTGATCGGCGCGGACGACCCCGAGGGCATGCTCCGGCACACCGAGGAGTGCCGGACCCGCTCGATCCCCTTCGCCGCCGATTTCTCCCAGCAGATCGCGCGGATGAACGGCGACGAGATCCGGCTGCTGCTCGACGGTGCGACGTACCTCTTCTCGAACGAGTACGAGAAGGGGCTCATCGAGTCCAAGACCGGCTGGAGCGACGCCGAGATCCTCTCCAGGGTCGGCCACCGGGTGACGACCCTCGGGGCGCGCGGCGTGCGGATCGAGAGCGTCGGCGGCGACCCGGTCGAGGTCGGTGTCCCGGAGGAGACGGCGAAGATCGACCCGACGGGGGTCGGCGACGCCTTCCGCGCGGGCTTCCTGTCGGGGCTGGCCTGGGGGGTCTCGCACGAGCGGGCCGCGCAGGTCGGGTGCATGCTCGCGACGCTCGTCATCGAGACCAAGGGCACGCAGGAGTACCAGTTGCGGCGGTCGCACTTCCTGGACCGGTTCACGAAGGCGTACGGGCACGACGCCGCGGCGGAGGTCCAAGGGCACCTGGCTTAAGTGCCGGTGCCCCTTTCGCGGGGCGCGTCCGTTCGTTTGTGTCTGCGGGTGCGTGGGGGCTGGTCGCGCAGTTCCCCGCGCCCCTGAGGACGCCGGTGCGCGGGAGCCGCAATGGATAGGCCCCGCGCCCCTAAAGGGGCGCTCTGCGGCGGACCACGTATGCCGTTCCGCCCTCTGTCGGTTCCTCTCCCACGTACTCCTGGTTTCGCATCTCGCACCAGGCCGGGATGTCGAGGCGGGCCGCCTCGTCGTCGGAGAGGACGCGGACCGTGCCGCCGATGGGGACGTCGGTGATCACCTTGGCCAGTTCGATCACCGGGATCGGGCAGCGCTTGCCGAGGGTGTCCACGACGAGGGAGCCGTCCTGGACGGTCACCGCGGGGGCGCTCGTCGGGGCGCCCAGCTTCTCGCGGACCGCCGCGACCGTGCGGGGCAGGACGTCCAGGAAGCGGTCCACGTCCTCCGCCGGGGTGCCGAGGGGGAGGGACACCCGGACGTTGCCCTCGCTCAGTACACCCATGGCCTTGAGGACATGGCTCGGCGTCAGCGTGCTGCTCGTGCAGGACGATCCGGACGAAACCGAGAAACCCTCGCGGTCCAGCTCGTGCAGCAGTGTCTCTCCGTCGACATAGAGACAGGAGAAGGTGAGGAGATGGGGGAGCCGGCGCACCGGGTCGCCCACCACCTCCACGTCCGGGACCAGTTCCGGCACCCGCGCGCGGATCCGGTCCGTCAGCTCCCGCAGCCGGGCCGACTCGGCGGCAGCCTCCGCACGTACGGCCCGCAGTGAGGCAGCCGCGGCGACGATCCCGGGGATGTTCTCGAAGCCGGGAGCGCGCCCCGACTCCCGTTCGTCGGCCGGGCCTTGAGGGGCGTACCGCACCCCCTTGCGCACGACGAGCAGCCCGACGCCTGAAGGTCCGCCCCACTTGTGGGCGCTGCCCGTCAGCAGTGACCAGCCGCCCTCGACCCGGCCCCAGGCCAGCGACTGCGCCGCGTCCACCAGCAGCGGTACGCCCGCCGCGCGGCACGCCTCGGCGACCGCGGCCACCGGCTGCTCCGTACCCACCTCGTGGTTGGCGGACTGGAGGCAGGCGAGCGCGGTGTCGGGGCGCAGGGCCTCGGCGTACGTGTCGGGGGAGACCGCACCCGTGCGCAGAACGGGCACTTCGGACACCGTGCCGCCCTGGGTCCGGTGCGTCTCGGCCGAATGGAGCACCGAAGAATGTTCGACCGCGGACACGATCAGGTGGCGTCCGACGCGGTGGCGTCCCGCGAGCGTGCCGGCGATTCCGGTGTGGACCGCCCGTGTGCCGGAGGTGGTGAACACCAGCTCGTCCGGGCGGCAGCCGATCGCCTCGGCGGCGGCCTCGCGGGCGGCGTCCAGGAGGAGCCGGGCGCGCCTTCCCTCGCGGTAGAGGCGGGCCGGGTCCGCCCAGCCCTCGTCCAGGGAGGCCTGCAGGGCCTGGCGGGCCACGGGGTGGAGGGGGGTGGAGGATGCGGCGTCGAAGTAGGACACGACCTCACGTTATGCGGTTCGGTCGGGTGTGGGTGCGTTGGGCTTGTTCGGCGGGTGCGGGCCCGGTGGGGGCTGGTCGCGCAGTTCCCCGCGCCCCTGAAGACAAAGGCGCTGGGGCGCAGCCCCGCTTTCTAGGGGCGCGGGGAACTGCGCGAGCAACCACATGCGGCCCGCACCCGATGACGAACCGCACCACCCGAGTTCACAGTCGCCCCGCGACGGGCCGTCACATACGGCCCGGAGCCCCGCATTCCACCCCTTCGGGGTGAGCCGCGGCGCGTTGGGGACCCTCCCCGCGCGACCCCAAAAAGCGTCCAGTAGGGTTTGGTCCGCATAAACATCCAAACCCCTGCCCGACGCAGGGCGGCGACCGACCAGCGAGAAGGCCGCAGCCAACAGCGCGGGCGAGACTCTCGGGAAGGCGCTACGTGAGTCCCTACGGCTCCGACCTCCCCCACGCCCCAGGGGGCGCGGGCGGTACCCCCACGCCGCGGCGCCCGATGCGGCGGAAGCTGCTGCAGGCGCTGACTGCGGGCCTGGTCCTGGCGACCGCCACCGGTTGCACATACAAGGACTTTCCCCGTCTTGGTATGCCCACCCCGACCACGGAAGAGGCTCCGCGGATCCTCTCCCTGTGGCAGGGCTCGTGGGCTGCAGCGCTCGTCACGGGCGTGCTGGTCTGGGGCCTGATCCTGTGGAGTGCGTTCTTCCACCGGCGCAGCCGCACCAAGGTCGAAGTTCCTCCGCAGACCCGGTACAACATGCCCATCGAGGCGCTGTACACGGTGGTCCCGCTCATCATCGTCTCGGTGCTCTTCTACTTCACGGCCCGCGACGAGACGAAGCTCCTCAGTCTCGACAAGAAGCCCGACGTGACGGTCAACGTCGTCGGCTTCCAGTGGAGCTGGGGCTTCAACTACATCGAGAACGTCGACGGCTCGACCGGTGACGCGACGACCGACAAGAACCTCGACGCGATTCCGAACAGGTTCAAGGAGAAGTTCCCGGAGAACGCCGGCGGCGTCTACGACGTCGGCACGCCTGCCACGAAGAACCCGCAGAACGGCAACCCCGGTCCGACCCTCTGGCTCCCCAAGGGCAAGACGGTCCGCTTCATCCTCACTTCGCGTGACGTCATCCACTCCTTCTGGGTGGTGCCGTTCCTCATGAAGCAGGACGTCATCCCGGGCCACACCAACTCCTTCCAGGTGACTCCCAACAAGGAGGGCACCTTCATGGGCAAGTGCGCCGAGCTCTGCGGCGTCGACCACTCCCGGATGCTGTTCAACGTGAAGGTCGTCTCTCCCGAGCGCTACGAGGCCCACCTCAAGGAGCTCGCCGAGAAGGGGCAGACCGGTTACGTCCCGGCCGGTATCGAGCAGACGGACCACGAGAAGAACCGGGAGACGAACAACCTGTGAGCATCCTCAATGAACCTCAGGGTGCCGCCGCGGCCGAGGACTCGTACGAGAACGAGCTACCGGTACGGCGCAAGGAGCCCGGCAACGTTGTGATCAAGTGGCTCACCACCACTGACCACAAGACGATCGGTACGTTGTACCTGGTCACCTCGTTCGCGTTCTTCTGCATCGGCGGCGTGAT
>NZ_JAPWHT010000148.1:0-21467 GCF_027270795.1 Streptomyces sp. ActVer | reverse complement strand
CAGAGTGCCGTCTTCATGCCGTACGGACTTGTAGGACGCCCCCGGCCCGGCGGACAGCGCCACCGCGAGTGCGCCGATCGTGCGGCCGGACGCGAGGGCGGTGAGCAGCTCGGCGGCCTCGTCGGACCCGCACGCCAGCAGCGCCTCGGTCGCGACGACGGCACTCGTCAGATACGGGACGGGTGCGACCGCGCGGCCCAACTCCTCCACGACGACGGCGACTTCGCGGTGCGTGGCGCCCTGGCCGCCCTGTACCTCGGGGACGAGGAGGCCCGCGAGGCCCATGCCGTCCGAGAGTGCCTTCCACAACTCGGGGTCGTGCGGGCGGTCCGACTCCGTACGGGCGATGACGCCCGGAACGTCGCAGTGGTCCGTGAGGAGGTCGCGGACGGCGGCGCGCAGCGCCTCTTCCTCTTCCGAGTACAGCAGATCGGGGGCGCTCATCGGGCGAGGTCCTTCCAGGCGACGTCCTTGTCGGTGCGCGGCTCGGAGGGCAGGCCCAGCACGCGTTCGGCGACGATGTTCAGCAGGACCTCGCTGGTCCCGCCCTCGATGCTGTTGCCCTTGGAGCGGAGGTAGCGGTAGCCGGCGTCACGGCCGGTGAAGTCGACGAGTTCGGGACGGCGCATCGTCCAGTCCTCGTACAACAGGCCCTCCTCGCCGAGGAGTTCGACCTCCAGGCCGCTGATCTCCTGGTTGAGGCGGGCGAACGCGAGCTTCATGCCGGAGCCCTCGGGGCCCGGCTGGCCCGCGACGAGCTGCTGGCGCAGGCGCTCGCCGGTGAGCCGCGCGACCTCGGCCTCCGCCCACAGTGTGAGCAGCCGCTGGTGCAGGTCGTGCGTGCGCAGGTCGGGGCGCTCGCGCCAGGTCTTGGAGACCGGGCCGATCATGCCGCCCTCGCGCGGGATGCGCATGCCGCCGATGGAGACGCGCTCGTTCATGAGCGTGGTCTGCGCGACCCGCCAGCCGTCGCCGACCTCACCGAGGCGGTGCGCGTCGGGGATGCGGACGTCGGTGAGGAACACCTCGTTGAACTCGGCCTCACCGGTGATCTGGCGCAGCGGCCGCACCTCGACACCCGGGTCGGTCATGTCGCAGATGAAGTACGTGATGCCGCGGTGCTTGGGCGCTTCCGGGTCGGTACGGGCGATGAGGATGGCCCAGCGGGCGAGGTGGGCGCTGGACGTCCACACCTTCTGCCCGTTGACCACCCAGTCGTCACCATCCCGCACCGCGCGGGTACCGAGCGCCGCCAGGTCGGAGCCCGCGCCCGGCTCGCTGAACAGCTGGCACCAGACCTCCTCGCCGACCCAGAGGGGCCTGAGGAAGCGGCTCTTCTGCTCCTCGGTGCCGAAGCCGAGGATCGTCGGCGCGGCCATACCGAGGCCGATGCCGATGCGCCGCGGGTCGTTGTCGGGGGCGCCCGCGGCCTCCAACTCGGCGTCCACGACCGCCTGGAGGGAACGCGGCGCACCGAGTCCGCCGAGGCCCTGCGGGTAGTGCACCCAGGCGAGTCCGGCATCGAACCGGGCCTTGAGGAAGTCCACCCGGTCGGTGTCGGCCACCGGGTGGGCGGCCAGCAACTCCTGGGTGCGGCGGCGCAGTTCGGCGGCGTCGATCGCCCCGCTCCTGCTCGCGGCGTCGGTCATGCGACGGCTCCGTTCTCATCGAGGGAGGGCACCACTGCGACGCGGCCGGTGGTGACGCCGTCGGCGACCCGCTGCACCGCGGCGGCGGCCCCGCTCAACGGCACGCGCTCGCTGACGAGCGGCTTGATCCCGCCCCTGGCGGCCAGCTCGGTCAGCTCCTCGTGGCAGCGCAGGACCAGCTTCGGGTTCTTTGTGTTGTAGAGGCCCCAGTGCAGGCCCAGGATCGAGTAGTTCTTCACCAGCGCGTGGTTGAGGCCCGGGCTCGGGATGCTGCCGCTCGCGAAGCCCACGACCACGATGCGGCCCTCGAAGGCCACGACCTTGGTGGACTGTGTGTAGGCGTCACCACCGACCGGGTCGTAGATCACGTCGGCGCCCCGGCCCCCGGTGGCCTCCTTCACGGCGGCGACGACGTCCTCGGCACGCCGGTCCACGACGACGTCACAGCCCAGCTCACGGGCGACGGCCGCCTTGTCGGCGCCGCCCACGACGCCGATGACCTTGGCGCCCGCGGCCTTCCCGAGCTGCACGGCCGCGCTGCCGACCCCTCCGGCGGCAGCGTGGACGAGCAGCGTCTCGCCGGCCTCCAGACGAGCCCGCCGGTGCAGTCCGAACCAGCCCGTCTGGTAGCCGATGTGCAGCGCGGCGGCCTCGGCGTCGTCAAGCGCCTCGGGGGCCGGCAGCATGGCCGCGGCGTCCGCGACGGCGTACTCGGCGAAGCCGCCGTACGGCAGGGCCGGGTTGGCGATGACGCGCCGCCCGTCCTCGGTCTCGCCACAGATCTCCACGCCCGGCGTGAACGGCAGGGGCGGCCTGACCTGGTACTGCCCGCGGCACATCAGGGCGTCCGGGAAGTTGATGTTCGCGGCGCGCACCTTGAGCAGGACCTGGCCGTCACCGGGCGTGGGCCGCTCCACGTCCTCAAGCCGCATCACCTCGCTCGGCTCGCCGATCTCGTGCACTTGCCATGCCTGCATGCGGAGCCTCCACGGGACTGTGTCTGATTTGTTCGCACCTCAGGGGCGCCTCAGCCGGTGTCGAGAGACCGACCGTGCTCAACCCTTCGGGCCTCCGCGCGCTCGGCCTCTCGACACCGGCGCGCCCCTTCAGCTCACGTTTCGTCTGACCGGGTCGATTGCATACTAAGCGGTCGCTTGCCCATCAGGGAACAGTCGGCACCCGTCGGTATCAGTCGTCTTCGCCACGCTTCTTCGGGCGCGCCCGTACGTGCATCCGCTCCCCCTGCCGCCCGAAGAGACTCAGGAACTCCACCGGCCCCTCCCCCGTCGACCCGAACCAGTGGGGCACACGCGTGTCGAACTCGGCGGCCTCCCCCGGGGCGAGTACGACGTCGTGCTCGCCGAGCACCAGGCGCAGCCGCCCGGACAGCACGTACAGCCACTCGTAGCCCTCGTGCGTCCGAGGTTCCGGCTCCAGCTTCCGCTGCGGTTCGAGCACCTTGTAGGCCTGGAGGCCGCCGGGCTGGCGGGTGAGC
This sequence comes from Streptomyces sp. ActVer, assembly GCF_027270795.1. Taxonomy (NCBI): domain Bacteria; kingdom Bacillati; phylum Actinomycetota; class Actinomycetes; order Kitasatosporales; family Streptomycetaceae; genus Streptomyces; species Streptomyces sp. ActVer. The sequence continues at coordinate 18,323 of NZ_JAPWHT010000148.1, read as the reverse complement.
GGCCAGTGCGTGCGGCCGTAATGGACGATCGGCTTCGCCGCGCGGATGCGGGGGTCGCCCACCTGCGGGGCCCCGACGAGTTCGTCGAGGGGCACCTGGTGGGCACGGGCGATGGGCAGCAGAAGCTCCAGGCTGGGTTTGCGCAGCCCGGACTCCAGGCGGGAGAGGGTGCTCACGGAGATTCCGGTGGCGGAGGACAGACCCGCAAGGGTGGCTCCCCGCTCCTTGCGGATGCGGCGCAGCCGCGGTCCGACTTCCGCGAGGACGCCGTCGGTGTCGGTATCGGAGTCTGCGCCGGTGCCGGTGTCCGTGCCGGTCCCCTCGTGCTTCTTGTGCTCGTCGCGCTCGTTCATCTCTTCATTGCAGTTTCGGCAACAATGTTTGTCAATACGGCAGGAGGTGGGCGACCTCCTCAGTGGAGGTGGTCACCATGACCGAGAGGTACGAAGTGGTCGTCGTCGGAGGCGGCGCGGCCGGACTGTCCGCCGCGCTCGTCCTGGGACGCGCACGGCGGAGTGTGCTCGTGATCGACACGGGCGAGCCGCGCAACGCACCCGCCGCCCACATGCAGGGCTATCTGTCGCGGGACGGCATGTCGCCGTTGGAGTTCCTCGCAGTGGGACGCGAGGAGATCGCGCGCTACGGCGTCGAACTCGTCCGGGACCGGGCGGTGGACGTGGCCAAGGACGCGGACGGGGAGTTCGACGTGACGCTCGAAGGCGGGCGCACGGTGCACGGGCGTCGGCTGGTCGTCGCCACCGGCCTCGCGGACGAACTGCCCAAGGTACCGGGGGTCGCCGAGCGCTTCGGGCGGGACGTGCTGCACTGCCCGTACTGCCACGGCTGGGAGGTACGGGACCAGGCCTTCGGCGTGCTCGCCACGACCCCGATGGCCGTCCACCAGGCGCTGATGGTCTCCCAGTGGTCGAAGGACGTGACCCTCTTCCTGCACACGGTCGCCGAGGACGAACTCGCGGACGAGGATCTGCGCAGGCTCGCCGCGGCGGGGGTCGACGTGGTGCCCGGCGAGGTCGCCGGGCTGGCCGTCGACGACGACCGGCTCACGGGAGTCCGGCTCGCGGACGGCACGACTCACGAGCGCGCGGTCCTGTTCGTCGCGCCCCGGGCCGTCCCGCGCACCGGCCTCCTAGAGCGGCTGGGCGCCGAGCTGCAGGAGACACCGTTCGGCACGTATGCCGTCGTTGACGCGACGGGTCTGACCAGCGTGCCCGGCGTCTGGGCGGCGGGCAACGCGATCGGCTTCGGCGAGCAGGTCGTGAACGCGGCGAGCGGCGGCTACCGGGCGGGAGCCACGATCAACGGCGAACTGCTCTTCACGGACCTCGACGCGGCCGTGGGGGCGTAGCCCGAAGCGGACGGCAGTAGGCGGTAGACGGAAGCAGACCCGCGGACACGGGCCGTGCGGGCGCCGGCCGAAGGCGTGGGCCGGGCGGTCGGGGACCGAAGAAGCAGCCGGTCGGGCGCGGGCGGCAGCTCAGGCCCGAGCCGTGGCCACGCGGAGGTGGAGCCGGGACACGGCCGTGCGGGCGGCGCCGCGGGCCCGAGACCGTGAGCCCCGAGCCCCGAGCCCTGGTCCACAGCCCGAAAACCCCGCCGTGCGGGTGTCCGCCGTGCGGGCGCGGATCGGGCGCCTCCGTTGCACCATGGCTGCATGCTGCTGCACCGGCTCGCCCGTGTGTCCCAGGAGGTCGCCGCCACCTCGGCGCGGTCCCGGAAGACGGCTCTGCTCGCGGAGCTGTTCCGGGACGCCGAGGCGGACGACGTGCCGATCGTCATCCCGTATCTGGCAGGCCGCCTTCCCCAGGGGCGGCTCGGCATCGGCTGGAAGATCCTCGGCACACCGGTCCCGCCCGCCGCGGAACCCACACTGACCGTGCGGGAGGTGGACGCCCGCCTCACGGACCTCGGCAAGGTGTCCGGTACCGGCTCCCAGGCGGAACGGGCGCGGCTGGTCGGGGAGTTGATGGGTGCGTCCACCGAGCCCGAGCAGCGGTTCCTGCTCGGACTGATCGGCGGTGAGGTGCGTCAGGGCGCCCTGGACGCCGTCGCCGTGGAGGGCCTCGCCCAGGCGACGGGCGCGCCCTCCGCCGACGTACGGCGGGCGGTGATGCTGGCGGGTTCGCTCCGGACCGTGGCCGAGCGGCTGCTCGCCGACGGACCGGAGGCTCTCACCGAGTTCCGGCTCACCGTCGGCCGGCCCGTCCAGCCGATGCTCGCGCACAGCGCCTCGTCGGTCGCCGAGGCGATCGACAAGCTCGGCGCCTGCGCGGTCGAGGAGAAGCTGGACGGCATCCGCGTGCAGGTCCACCGCGACGGCGCCGACGTACGCCTCTACACCCGAACCCTGGACGACATCACGGACAGGCTGCCCGAACTCACCTCAGCCGCACGGGAGTTGAAGGGCGAGCACTTCATCCTCGACGGTGAGGTCATCGCGTTCGACGAGGGCGGGCGGCCGCGTTCGTTCCAGGACATCGCCGGTCGCGTGGGCTCCCGCGTGGACGTCGCCACGGCCGCCGAGGCCGTCCCCCTCTCCCCCGTCTTCTTCGACGCGCTCTCCGTGGACGGCCGAGACCTGCTCGACCTGCCGTTCGCGGAGCGCCACACCGAGCTGGCCCGTCTGGTCCCCGAGCCGATGCGCGTACGCCGCACCCTCGTGACCGACCCGGCGGACGAGCGGGCGCGGGCCGCCGCCGAACAGTTCCTCGCCGACACGCTGAAGCGCGGCCACGAGGGTGTCGTGCTCAAGGCACTCGACGCCCCCTACAGCGCGGGCCGCCGCGGAGCCTCGTGGCTGAAGGTCAAGCCCGTACACACCCTGGACCTGGTCGTGCTGGCCGCCGAGTGGGGGCACGGGCGGCGCACCGGCAAGCTCTCCAACCTGCATCTGGGCGCCCGCAGTCCGGACGGCTCCTTCGCCATGCTGGGCAAGACCTTCAAGGGCCTGACGGACGCGTTGCTGGCCTGGCAGACCGAGCGGCTCCAGGAACTCGCCACAGAGGACAACGGCTGGGTCGTGACCGTCCGTCCCGAACTCGTCGTCGAGATCGCGTACGACGGTCTGCAGCGCTCCACGCGCTACCCGGCGGGCGTCACGCTCCGCTTCGCCCGGGTCGTGCGCTATCGCGCGGACAAGACCCCGGAACAGGCCGACACCGTGGAAACCCTGCTCGCCGCCCACCCGGAGGTCGCCCCGTGACCGCCACCGCGAAACGCAGCGCGGGTCTCCTCCTGTTCCGCCGCACCGACCACGGTGTCGAAGTCCTCCTGGGCCACATGGGCGGCCCGTTCTTCGCCCGTCGCGACGCCGGGGCCTGGACCGTACCGAAGGGCGAGTACGAGCCCGACGAGCCGGCCTGGGACGCGGCACGCCGAGAGTTCCAGGAGGAACTGGGGCTCCCGCCTCCCGACGGCGACCCCATCCCCCTCGGCGAGGTCACCCAGACCAACCGCAAGGTCGTCACGGTCTGGGCCATCGAGGCGGACCTGGACGTGACGACGATGGTCCCCGGCACCTTCACGATGGAATGGCCGCCGGGCTCGGGCGACATCCAGGAGTTCCCAGAACTGGACAGAGCGGAATGGCTGTCCATGGACCGAGCACGGACCCTGCTGGTCAAGGCCCAGGCAGCGTTCCTGGACCGCCTCGAAGGGCATACGCACTGACTCGAGGGGCACTCGTGCAGACAGACACGCCCGTAAGGGGCGCGGGGAACTGCGCGACCGGCCACATGCGGCCCGCACTTCGAGGACCACACGTTGCGACGCCTCCCATCACGCGGGAGGGTCGAAAGCACACCCCTTATCAGGAGGTCCTCCATGCCCATCGCAACGGTGAACCCGGCAACCGGCGAGACGCTCAAGACCTACGACGCCTTGGGCCCCGAGGAGATCGAACACCGGCTCGCGACAGCCGAGGCCGCGTTCCACACCCACCGCACAACCTCGTTCGCGGAGCGCTCAACGCTGATGCACCGCGCCGCCGACCTGCTCGACGAGGACGCGCAGGACATCGCCCGCGTGATGACGACGGAGATGGGCAAGCCGGTCAAACAGGCTCGCGCGGAGGCCGCCAAGTGCGCGAAGGCGATGCGCTGGTACGCCGACCACGCCGAGAGGCTCCTCGCCGACGAGGAGGGCGACCCGGCCGACGCGCAGGACTCCGGCGCCTCCCGCGTCCTCGTGCGCTACCGCCCGCTCGGCCCGGTCCTGGCGGTCATGCCGTGGAACTTCCCGCTCTGGCAGGTGATCCGCTTCGCCGCGCCCGCGCTGATGGCGGGCAACGTCGGTCTGCTCAAGCACGCCTCGAACGTCCCGCAGACCGCCCTCTACCTGGAGGACCTGTTCCGCCGGGCGGGCTACCCGGAGGGCTGTTTCCAGACACTGCTCATCGGCTCGGGCGCGGTCGAGGACGTCCTGCGCGACCCGCGGATCAAGGCGGCCACCCTGACCGGCAGTGAACCGGCGGGCCGCGCGGTCGCGTCGGTCGCCGGGGACGAGGTCAAGAAGACGGTCCTGGAGCTCGGCGGCAGCGACCCGTACGTGGTGATGCCGTCGGCGGACGTCGAACGGGCGGCGCAGGTCGCGGTAACGGCCCGGGTACAGAACAACGGACAGTCGTGCATCGCCGCCAAGCGGTTCATCGTGCACACGGACGTCTTCGACGCCTTCGCCGAGCGCTTCACGGCTGGCATGAAGGCCCTGACGGTGGGCGACCCCCTGGACGAGAACACGGACGTCGGCCCGCTCTCCACCGAACAGGGCCGCGACGACCTGGAGGAACTCGTCGACGACGCCGTCGAGAGCGGCGCGACCGTCCTGTGCGGCGGCGAGCGCCCGGACGGGTCCGGCTGGTACTACCCGCCGACCGTCCTCGCCGACATCACCCCCGAGATGCGCATCCACCTGGAGGAGGCCTTCGGACCGGTGGCGACGCTCTACCGTGCCGCCGATCTCGACGAGGCCGTGGCGATCGCCAACGACACGCCGTTCGGGTTGAGTTCCAACGTCTGGACCCGCGACGAGGCCGAGATCGACCGTTTCGTACGCGATCTGGAGGCGGGCGGCGTGTACGTCAACGGGATGACGGCGTCACACCCGGCGTTCCCGTTCGGCGGGGTGAAGCGGTCCGGTTACGGGCGTGAGCTGTCGGGACACGGAATCCGAGAGTTCTGCAACATCACCACCGTATGGCACGGAGCGTGAGCGTTCCGGAGCTACGATCCCCTCTGTGAACCGCGAAGTGACCCTGCCTCTGATCGTCGATGACCGCGGTACCTTGCAGGTTTCCGCGGCCGACGTGAGCAAGCTCCTGCGAACGATGGGTGGTCGGTGGCTGCATCTGGTGGAGGCGGGGCAGGAGGGGCTCGACGAGGACACCGTCGCCGCGCTCACGATTGAGCTTGCGAAGCTTGCCGACCGGATTGATGTGGCTTGCATCGCGCACAGCAGTGGGAGTGCGTCCGGCTAGCGCCGTTGTTCGAAGGCCGTCCCAACGCTGCGGGTTGGTTGTGGCTGATCGCGCAGTTCCTCGCGCCCCTAAAGATTGCGCAGTTCCCCGCGCCCCTTATGGGGCACGGTTGTCCTGCTCCCACAAGGCATGCCAAAACCGTGTCTCGGCGGCCTGCAGCAGACCGCCGTACCGGTGGACCCGGCCCTCGTCGATCCTCCCCGCGTCGAGGCCTGCCTGCACGGCCCCGAGGGCCCTCTGTTCCAGTTCCGGGGACGGCTCGGCGAAGAGGTCGAAGAAGCCGCAGGGGGCGTCGTCGAAGCCGTACTGGCGGCGCAGGGCGTCGGCGATCGTGGCGCAATAGCCGCCCCAGGCCGCGAAGTTGGCGCTGAGAGCGAGGACCACCTCGGCCGGTGAGCCGTTGAGGGCCAGCCAGGCGACGTACGCGGGATAGGCCTGGCAGTCGGCGAGGGGCTCGTACGCCGCCTCCCGTGCCGTGTCCACGCCGCAGGCCGCCGCGTACGCCCCGAGCCGGTCCTGGGCCAGCGTCTCGCCCTCCGCGAGCATGCCGAAGAAGGCCGCGCACTCGGGACCCGCGGTCGTCCCCTGCGCGGCCGACCGTTCGGCCAGGTGGAGGAACGCGCGGCGGTCCGCGGCGATGACATGGCTCTGTTCGAGGGCGAGGGCCGCGAGCGTGTCGCGGCGGGCCGCGCCCCGGGCGATCAGCGGGAGGAGGCGGTTGGCGTGGGGGTCGGGGGCGAGCTTTCCGGTGGTGCTCTCCAGCAGTTCCCTGGCCGTCCGCGTCATCGCGTACTCCTTCGGTTCGGCTGACTCGCTGACCCTGCGACCAGAGTGCCACGCCCGCCCCGGGGGTCCCCGATCTGGAGTAGTCCGACGAGATATTCAGGCCCTGCCGGGTGATCGTGGAGGAACCATCCTTCCGCCGAGGAGAGGGAGTTCCCGGCGGGCGAGAGAAGGCGCAGGCACATGGCGACTTTGTGCAGACCCGCGGTCTCCGTTCCGGAATACGTGATCACGATGGAGGAGACGCTGGAGCTGGCGCGCTCCCGTCACCCCGATCACCCCCAGCTGCCGCTCGCGCTCCGGCTGATCGAGAACACCGGCGTACGCACCCGGCACATCGTGCGGCCCATCGAGGAAACCCTGAAGCACCCGGGCTTCGAGGAACGCAACAAGGCCTACGAGGCCGAGGCGAAGGCCCGCGTTCCCGCGGTCGTGCAGCGGGCGCTCGACGACGCGGGGGTCCTGGCCGCCGACATCGACGTGATCATCTACGTCTCGTGCACGGGCTTCATGATGCCCTCGCTGACGGCCTGGCTGATCAACTCGATGGAGTTCTCCAGCGACACGCGCCAGCTGCCGATAGCGCAGCTCGGTTGTGCCGCCGGGGGCGCGGCGATCAACCGGGCGCACGACTTCTGCACGGCCTATCCCGAGGCCAACGCCCTCATCGTGGCCTGCGAGTTCTGCTCGCTGTGCTACCAGCCGACCGACCTGGGCGTCGGCTCGCTGCTGTGCAACGGCCTCTTCGGGGACGGGATAGCCGCGGCCGTCGTCCGCGGAAGCGGCGGCGAGGGCATCCGCCTGGAGCGCAACGGCTCGTACCTGATCCCCAAGACCGAGGACTGGATCATGTACGACGTCCGGGCCACCGGGTTCCACTTCCTGCTGGACAAGCGGGTGCCGACCACGATGGAACCGCTCGCCCCCGCTCTGCAGGACCTGGCGGGCCTGCACGGCTGGGACGCCTCCGACCTGGACTTCTACATCATCCACGCCGGCGGTCCGCGGATCCTCGACGACCTCAGCACGTTCCTCCAAGTGGCACCGGAGGCCTTCCGGTTCAGCCGGGCGACGCTCACCGAGTACGGGAACATCGCCAGCGCCGTCGTCCTGGACGCGCTGCGCCGGCTGTTCGACGAGGGCGGCTCCCACCACCAGGCACGCGGACTGCTCGCCGGCTTCGGGCCGGGGATCACGGCCGAGATGGCGCTGGGCCGCTGGCACCGATCAGACGAAGAAACGGCATGACATGACCATGAGCGAAGAGACGACGGCGGCACCCCCGGTACGGCACTGGCCGGCCCTGGACCTGACGGGGGTCGACTTCGACCCCGTCCTGTCCGAGCTGATGCGCGAGGGGCCCATCAACCGGATCCAGCTGCCCAACGGCGAGGGCTGGGCCTGGCTGGTCACGCGCTACGAGGACGTACGGCTGGTCACGAACGACCCGCGGTTCAGCCGCGCGGAGGTGATCGGCCGCGAAGTCACCCGGCTGGCACCGCACTTCATCCCGCAGGCGAGTGCGATGAACTTCGTCGACAAGCCCGACCACTCCCGGCTGCGCAGAGCGGTGAACAGCGCGTTCACCACGCGTGGCATCGAGCGGCTGCGCGCCAACGCCCAGCAGACGCTTGAGGGGATGGTGGACGAGATGCTGCGGGACGGACCGCCCGCCGACCTCATCGACCGTGTCCTGGCCCCGTTCCCGATCACCGTCATCTGCGAGCTCATGGGCGTCCCGGCCACCGACCGGCACACGCTCCACACGTGGACGCAGGCGATCCTCTCCTCCTCCCAGGGGGCGAAGGTCAGCGAGCAGGCCAAGCGGGACATGGAGACGTACTTCGCCAAGCTGATCGCCGAGCGCCGGGGCGCCACCGGTGAGGACGTGACCTCGCTGCTGGGCGCGGCGGTGGGCCGGGGCGACATCACCGAGGAGGAGGCGATGGCGCTCGCCGGCCCGATCCAGATCGGCGGCGAGGCCGTCACGAACAACACGGGCCAGATGCTCTACATCCTCCTCACCCGGCCCGCCCTCTTCGACCGGCTGCGCGACGACCCGGAGCTGCGCCCGCAGGCGATCGACGAACTGCACCGGTACATCCCGCACCGCAACGCCGTCGGCCTGTCCCGCATCGCCACGGAGGACGTGGTGCTCAGAGGCGTACGGATCAGCAAGGGCGACCCGATCTACGTGTCGTACCTGGCCGCCAACCGTGACCCGGAGGTCTTCCCGGACCCCGACCGGATCGACTTCGAGCGCGGCTCCAACCCGCACCTGGCGTTCGGGCACGGTCCGCACTACTGCGTGGGCGGCATGCTGGCCCGCATGGAGCAGGAGCTGATCGTGAACACGCTCCTGGACCGGATCCCGACGTTGCGTCTGTCGGTCTCGGAGGACGAGGTGCCGTGGCGGCGCGGCGCGCTGATCCGCGGGCCCGAGGCCCTGCCCGTCACCTGGTGACCGCCCTCACGCCGCCGCCCGAAGGCCTGCTGGTCCCGCCCGGTCACGGCCGTACGGTCCATACCCCGGCCCAGCACGTGACCTTCAAGGTGACCGGCACGCACTCCCGGACGGCGTCCAGCTTCGAGGTCGTCGTCCCGCCGGGCTTCGACGTCGGCGCGCACGTCCACTCGCGCAGCGAGGAGCTGTTCTACGTGCTCGAGGGCGAGCTGGACGTGCTCGCCTTCGAGCCCCTCGTCCGCACACCCGACAACTGGCAGCGCTGGCAGTCCGGTTCGGGCAACCAGGTCGTACGGGCGACACCGGGCACGGTGATCGTCGTACCGCCCGGTTGCCCGCACGCGTTCGCCAATCCCACGGGAAATCCGGCCAAAATGTTCTTCCAGGCGTCCCCGCCACCGGATCACGAGCGCTATTTCGACGAGCTGCTGAAGATCTTGGACGAGGGCGGCCCGCCGGACCACGAGGCAATCGAGGAACTGCGTTCGAGGTACGACATCGAGCAACTCACACCGCTGAAACACCGCTGATCTTTTGTTGTCGGCACGCTGCGGGTCGTGTGTGGCTGGTCGCGCAGTTCCCCGCGCCCCTTACGGGGCGCTAGCGGATCGGCATTCCTGACAGGGTGCGCGCGATGACCAACCGCTGGATCTCACTCGTACCCTCGAAGATCGTGTAAATCGCAGCATCCCGATGCATCCGCTCGACCGGGTACTCCCGGGTGTACCCGTTGCCGCCCAGGATCTGAATCGCCTGCCCGGTGACCTTCTTCGCCGTCTCGCTGGCGAAGAGCTTCGACATGGAGCCCTCGGCGGAGGTGAACTGCTTCCCGTTCACGGCCATCCAGGAGGCGCGCCACACGAGCAGCCGCGCCGCGTCGATGGACGTACGCATATCGGCCAGCTGGAAGGCCACACCCTGGTTGTCGATGATCGGGCGGCCGAACTGCGAACGCGTCTTGGCGTAGTCGAGGGCTACCTCGTACGCGGCCCGGGCGGTGCCGACCGCCATGGCGCCGACGGCCGGGCGGGACGCCTCGAACGTGGCCATCGCCGCGTTCTTCAGCCGCTCGCCACCGCCGGCCCTGGCCCGCTCACGTGCGCGGGCCAGGCGCTCGTCGAGCTTCTCCTTGCCGCCGAGCAGGCAGGAACCGGGGACCCGTACGTCCTCCAGGACGACCTCGGCGGTGTGCGAGGCGCGGATGCCGTGCTTCTTGAACTTCTGGCCCTGGGAAAGGCCGGGCGTGTTCGGCGGAATGATGAAGGACGCGTGGCCCTTGGACCCCAGCTCGGAGTCGATCACCGCGACCACGACATGGACGTTGGCGATGCCGCCGTTGGTCGCCCAGGTCTTCGTGCCGTTGAGCACCCACTCGTCCTTGGCCTCGTCGTACACGGCACGTGTACGCATCGAGGCGACGTCGGACCCGGCGTCGGGCTCGGAGGAGCAGAAGGCGGCGACCTTGACATCGTTGGCATCGCCGTACATCTGGGGGATCCAGGTGCCGATCTGCTCCTCGGTGCCGTTGGCGAGGACGCCCACGGCCGCGAGGCCGGTGCCGACGATCGACAGGGCTATGCCCGCGTCACCCCAGAACAGCTCCTCCATGGCCATGGGTATGCCGAGGCCGGTGGGGTCGAAGTACTGCTGGGCGTAGAAGTCCAGGGAGTAGATGCCGACCTTCGCGGCCTCCTGGATGACCGGCCAGGGAGTCTCTTCGCGCTCGTCCCATTCGGCGGCCGCGGGGCGGATGACATCAGCGGCGAACCCGTGGATCCAGTCCCGGACCTCCTTCTGTTCGTCGTTGAGCTCCATGGTGAACTCGGCCATGTCCCCTCCAGCGCTGCACTCACGTGTTACTTGCGGTAACAGTAGCCTGTTACCGGTGGGTAGGAAAAGTCAACTCCCCGTTCCCGCTCGGCAGCCCGTTCGAGGCAGAATTGTGTGCGGGTGTTACGTTGCGCAGGCGTCACCGAATAAGCACGGGTGGGGAGAGCACATGGACACCACGCAGCGGACCGATCAGCAGAGGTCCGCCGACCGCCGACGGCGCGAGCTGTTGGAGGCCGCCGACCGGGTGGTGCTCCGCGACGGCCCAAGTGCGTCGATGAACGCCATCGCGGCGGAGGCGGGCATCACCAAGCCGATTCTGTACCGCCACTTCGGCGACAAGAGTGGACTGTACGCGGCTCTCGCCAAGAGGCACACGGACGCCCTCCTCGGAGCGCTGCGCGCCGCCCTGGACGCACCGGCCGAGCGCCGGGAACGCGTGGAGGCCACACTCGACACGTACCTCGCGGCGATCGAGGCACGCCCGCAGGTGTACCGCTTCCTGATGCATCCGTCGGAGGGCGGCCCGCAGAGCGACCAGGGCTTCGACGCCGGGCAGCATTCCGCTCCCCTGCTGCGCCGCATGGGCGAGGAGCTCGCCGAGGTCATTGAGGAGCGTGTCGACCTCGGCCCGGACAGCCAGCAGCTGGCCCGTGTCTGGGGCCACGGCATCGTCGGCATGATGCACGCCGCGGGCGACTGGTGGCTCGGCGAACGACCTTGCGCCCGCGCGGAGTTGGTCCGGGCCCTGGCCGACCTCCTGTGGGGTCGCCTGGCGGCGGCGGGCGACAAGCTGGGTGGCCCAGCGTTCTAGCGTTCCGCTGGATGTGCGGTTCGTTCTGGATGTGCGGTTCGTTCTGGATGTGCGGTTCGTTTGCTGCGGGCCGGTGGGGGCTGATCGCGCAGTTCCCCGCGCCCCTAAAAGCAAAAGATTGCTGCGGTTCCCCGTGCCCCTGAAGGGGCGCGGGGAACTGCGCGACCGGCCACGACGCGCCCGCAGTCGACGACCGACCCTCACCGCCCCCAAGAGGCCCTACCCGCCTGCCACATCACCCTCCGGCGGCGCCAGCCACGGACCCGATCCACGTACAGCCCGCCGTCGAGGTGGTCGCACTCGTGCTGAAGGCACCGGGCGAACCACCCGGTGCCATGGATCCGCACGGGTTCACCGTCCACGGTGAACCCCTCCACCACGGCGTGGTCGTACCGCTCGGTGCCCGCCTCCAGCCCCGGCAGCGACAGACACCCCTCGGGCCCCCGCAGCACCAGCCCGTCCGCCTCGACGAGCCGCGGATTCACCACATGCCCCACATGCCGCCGCTCCTCGTCGTCGGGGCAGTCGTATACGAAGACCCGCAACGATTCGCCGACCTGATTCGCGGCGAGTCCGACACCCTGCGCCGCATACATCGTCGAGAACATGTTCTCGACCAGCCGCGCCAGTTGAGGCCCGAACTCCGTGACTTCTTCACACCGTGTGTGCAACACGGGGTCGCCGAGCAAAGACAGAGGAAGGACGCGCCCTCGGGCGCCCGGGATCGAGCCGTGTCGCATGGCGGCAAGGGTACGGTCCTCAATGTCGCGCGGGTGCCGCGGTGGTGCCGCGATTCGGGCCGGTGAGTGGATCTCGATAGGCTGAGGGCCACACGTTGCCGGGAGCAGTGCGCGGCGCCGTACGCAAGGAGGATCGGGAACTGATGGCAGGCAACTCGGACCCGCTGTCGCCGCGGGCCAAGCTGGCCGTGACGGCGGGCAAGGCGGTCGCAGCGGCGTCACGCGCCGCGGGCCGTGGCAGCGGATCGGTGATCGGCGGCCGGGTGGCACTCAAACTCGACCCCGACCTCCTGGCCAGTCTGGCCCAGCACCTGGACGTCATCCTGGTGTCGGCCACCAACGGCAAGACCACCACGACACGTCTGATCGCGGAGGCGCTGCGCGCGGCGGGCCCCGTCGTCTCGAACGCGCTGGGGGCGAACATGCCCGCCGGCATCACGTCCGCGCTGGCCGGCGGCTCGGAATCGAGGTACGCGGTCATCGAGGTGGACGAGAAGTACCTCTCCGGTGTGGCGCGGGACACGGATCCCAAGTGCATCGCCCTGCTCAACCTCTCCCGCGACCAGCTCGACCGCGCGGCCGAGACCCGCATGATGGCCGAGCACTGGCGTGAGGGCCTGGCGGGCTCGAAGGCCGTCGTCGTGGCCAACGCGGACGACCCGCTGGTCGTGTGGGCCGCGTCCTCCTCGCCGAACGTGGTGTGGGTGGCCGCCGGCCAGATGTGGAAGGACGACGCCTGGTCCTGCCCGTCCTGCGGCGGTGTGATGCAGCGCCCCGGCGACGACTGGTTCTGCGGCGACTGCGGTTTCCGCCGTCCCACGCCGAGTTGGGCGCTCTCCGGCGACCACGTCCTCGACCCGCACGGTTCGGCCTGGCCGATCCACCTCCAGCTGCCGGGCCGCGCCAACAAGGCGAACGCCGCGTCGTCGGCGGCCGTCGCCGCCGTCTTCGGCGTGCCTCCGCAGGTCGCCCTGGAACGCATGTACCAGGTGCAGGCGGTGGCCGGCCGCTATGACGTCGTCCAGTTCATGCAGCGCGACCTGCGCCTGCTGCTCGCCAAGAACCCGGCGGGCTGGCTGGAGACGTTCTCGCTGATCGACCCGCCGCCGACCCCGGTGATCCTTTCGGTGAACGCGCGCGGCGCCGACGGCACCGACACCTCCTGGCTGTGGGACGTCGACTACACGCAGCTGACCGGCCACCCGATCTTCGTGCTCGGCGACCGCAAGCTGGACCTGGCCGTCCGTCTAGAGGTCGCGGGCCAGCAGTTCCAGGTCTGCGAGAACCTCGACCAGGCCGTGCAGATGGCACCGCCCGGACGCATCGAGGTCGTCGCGAACTACACCGCCTTCCAGGACCTGCGGCGTCGTGTCGGCAACTGAACCCCGGAGGACCAAGAGAATGAGTGACAACAGCCTGCGGCTGGTGTGGATCTACCCGGACCTGCTGAGCACGTACGGCGACCAGGGCAACGCCCTCGTCGTCGAGCGCCGGGCGCGGCAGCGCGGTCTGGACGTGGCCCGTCTCGACGTACGCAGCGACCAGGCGATCCCCACCTCCGGTGACATCTACCTCATCGGCGGCGGCGAGGACCGGCCGCAGCGGCTCGCGGCCGAGCGGCTGCGCCGCGACGGCGGTCTGCACCGCGCGGTCGGCAACGGCGCGATCGTCTTCTCGGTCTGCGCCGGCTACCAGATCCTCGGCCACGAGTTCATCAACGACCTCGGTCAGCGCGAGCCGGGTCTCGGCCTGCTCGACGTGGTCTCCACGCGCGGCGAGGGCGAGCGGTGCGTCGGTGACGTGCTGGGCGACATCGACGCGCGGCTGGGGCTGCCTCCGCTCACCGGCTTCGAGAACCACCAGGGCATCACGCACCTCGGCCCCACGGCCCGCCCGTTCGCGAACGTGCGGCTCGGCAAGGGCAACGGCACGGGCGACGGCACGGAGGGCGCGTACAACGACACGGTCTTCGGCACGTACATGCACGGGCCCGTGCTCGCCCGCAATCCGCTGATCGCGGACCTGCTGCTGAAGCTGGCGCTCGACGTCAACGCGCTGCCGCCGATCGACGACCGGTGGTACGAGGCGCTGCGCTCGGAGCGCATCGCGGCTGCTCAGCAGCCCGCCTGATCTCACGGGCACAGCCCGTCTGGCATGGCGTCCGCTCACCTGTGCGGGGACGTCCAGCAGGCGGACGCACGATGCGGACCCGCCCCCTGCCGCCGGTAGGGTGGCGGCGTCCCGCCGGACAGCGTGGTCCGGTTCCCGGCCCACGTTGAGAAGGTATTTCGGGCTATGCGCATTGGTGTCCTCACGTCCGGCGGCGACTGCCCCGGCCTGAACGCCGTCATCCGGTCCGTCGTACACCGTGCCGTCGTCGATCACGGCGACGAGGTCATCGGCTTCCGCGACGGCTGGAAAGGCCTCCTGGAGTGCGACTACCTCAAGCTCGACCTCGACGCGGTGAGCGGCATCCTGGCTCGCGGCGGCACCATGCTCGGTTCCTCCCGCGTCCAGCCCGCGCATCTGCGTGACGGTGTGGAGCGGGCCAGGGGGCATGTCGAGGAGCTCGGGCTCGACGCGATCATCCCGATCGGCGGCGAGGGCACGCTCAAGGCGGCCCGCCTCCTGTCGGACAGTGGCCTGCCGATCGTCGGTGTGCCGAAGACCATCGACAACGACATCGCGGTCACGGACGTCACCTTCGGATTCGACACGGCCGTCGGTGTCGCGACCGAGGCCCTGGACCGGCTGAAGACCACCGCCGAGTCCCACCAGCGCGTCCTGATTGTCGAGGTCATGGGCCGCCACACCGGCTGGATCGCCCTGCACTCCGGCATGGCCGCGGGTGCGCACGCGATCGTCGTGCCGGAACGGCCCTTCGACATCGAGGAGTTGGCCAAGAAGGTCGGCGAGCGGTTCTCGGCCGGGAAGAGGTTCGCGATCGTCGTCGCCGCCGAGGGTGCGAAGCCTCGCGAGGGCACGATGAGTTATGACGAGGGCCGCAAGGACGTCTACGGGCACGAGCGCTTCGCGGGCATCGCCCGGCAGCTCTCCATCGAGCTGGAGGAGCGCCTCGGCAAGGAGGCCCGGCCGGTGATCCTCGGGCATGTACAGCGCGGGGGGACGCCCACCGCGTACGACCGGGTGCTCGCGACCCGGTTCGGGTGGCATGCGGTGGAGGCTGTGCATCGCGGGGAGTTCGGGAAGATGACGGCGCTTCGGGGGACGGACATCGTGATGGTGTCCCTGGCGGAGGCCGTGGAGACGTTGAAGACCGTTCCGGATGAGCGGTACGCGGAAGCGGAGTGCGTCTTGTAGGCGGTTGGGCGGCTGCGCGTCCGTCGTGGCTTGTCGCGCAGTTCCCCGCGCCCCTTTGGGGCGCTGCACCGACCCCGGTCATAACAGTGACCGGGGTCGGTTCTAGTCTGGGTGCGGACAGACAGCGCAACCAGTACGAAACAGGAGCCGGCGGATGGATCACAGCGGGCCCGGCATGATGATGGATCTGCCGCCGTTCACGCTGGGGCGGGGACTTCAGTGGTCGCCGGACCCGTTCTTCCTCGTGGCCTGCCTCCTGGGGCTCGCGCTGTACGGGTGGGGCGTGGTGCGGCTGGTCCGGCGTGGTGATGCCTGGCCGGTCGGGCGGACGGTGTCGTTCGTCGTCGGTGTCCTGAGCGTCATGCTCGTGCTGTGCACCGGCCTCAACGACTACGGCATGGTCATGTTCAGCGTGCACATGGTGCAGCACATGGTGATCAGCATGCTGTCGCCGATCCTCATCCTGCTCGGCGCGCCCATCACGCTCGCCCTGCGCGCGCTGCCGACGGCCGGCCGTGGCCGCAAGGGGCCGCGCGAGCTGCTCCTGATGTTCCTGCACAGCCGGTTCATGCGGGTCGTCACGCATCCGGCGTTCACGATCCCGCTGTTCATCGCGAGCCTGTACGCGCTGTACTTCACCCCGATCTTCGACTTCCTGATGGACTCGAAGACCGGCCACATCGCGATGATGTGCCACTTCCTCGCCGTCGGCCTGGTGTTCTTCTGGCCGATCATGGGCGTCGATCCCGGCCCGCACCGGCCCGGCTATCTGATGCGGATGCTGGAACTGTTCGCGGGCATGCCGTTCCACGCGTTCTTCGGCATCGCCCTGATGATGGCGTCCGAGCCGATGGTCGAGACGTACAAGAACCCGCCCGCCTCGCTCGGCATCGACGCGCTCGCCGACCAGACCGCGGCCGGCGGTATCGCCTGGGCGTTCAGTGAGATCCCGTCCGTGCTCGTGCTGCTCGCGCTGCTCTTCCAGTGGCACCGCTCCGAGGAGCGGCAGGCACGGCGTTCGGACCGGGCCGCCGACCGTGACGGCGACAAGGAACTCGAGGCATACAACGCCTATCTGGCCTCACTCAACGCACGCGGTCGCTGAGCCCCTTTTCCCCTTTCGGTCACTCCGTACACACTGGGAATTCCCCTTGACTGAAAGGCTTTTCCATTCAGTAGCATGATGTGTGACGCCCTGCTTCCGCTCTGCAGGGTTACGGGGGATCCGCTGGGGGGAGCGGTCATGACAATTCACGCATGCTTGCTGAGGACCGGAAAAACCGTGGTCCGAAGGCTTGCCGTGCTACTTGCCGCTGCGGTAATCCTCAGCGGCTGCACGGAACAACGCCTGTTCGCGGTGCGGGCCGTCGCCGCCGGAGTGCCATCACTCGCACCTTTTTTCGAAGAGGACGGCTCGCTCGGCACGGACGAGACGAAGCTCAGGCCGGAGCAGGCGCACAGTGGCCTGCAGCAGGGCAACACCCCTGGTCTGTACGGGGGTACGCAGAAACCCAAGGTCTGTGACGTCGACCGTCTCAAGGATTTCCTCACCGATCCCAAGAACCGCCAAAAGGCCCGGGAATGGGCCCGCATCGTGGGCATTACGCCTGATCGGATCGAGGGTTACATCGACGACCTCACACCCGTTCTGCTGCGTCACGACACTCTCGTGAAGAACCACGACTACAAAAAGGGCAAGGCTGTCGCCTTCGACGCATTGCTGGAGGCCGGGATCGCGGTATTGGTGA
The DNA here is from genome assembly GCF_027270795.1 of Streptomyces sp. ActVer. Lineage (NCBI taxonomy): Bacteria > Bacillati > Actinomycetota > Actinomycetes > Kitasatosporales > Streptomycetaceae > Streptomyces > Streptomyces sp. ActVer. Next base: position 1,132 of record NZ_JAPWHT010000148.1, on the reverse strand, counting down.
ACGACCAGGGACTTCCCGCCGTGAAGTGCTCGTGCGGAAATCCGTTGCAGTCCTTCGACAAGGATCCCGAGAAGATCTCGGTCAAGTTCGAAGACGGCAACAAAAAATGGGACGGCTACGAGAAGTCCGACGTGGTGACCGTCAAGCCCTCGCCCCAGCCGCTGGAGCAGATCGCACTCATCGACGTGGACAACCCGGACCAGGGCATCAACCGCCCCGTCGGCAGCACGGGCGAGAACGACGAGCCGTTCGACGCCACCAGGCAGCACGCGGTGCCCCGCGTCACCGGGATGACCTTCGACCAGGCCAGCCAGCGGCTGTCCGAGCTCGGGCTGGCGGCGGCCTACTCCGACGGACTCCCGCCGGGGGACGCGGCGGTGACGGGCTCAGATCCGGGGCCCGGGACCGAGTTGCGGTTCGGGGAGGCGGTGACCCTGAGCGTCGCGGACGACGGCGACGAGCCGAGTACGCCTCCGGAGTCGGACCCGTCCAACGGGCCGAGCACGGACGACCCGACATCGGACGAGCCAACGTCGGGTGGGCCGACCACCGAGGGACCGACCACGGACGGTCCCACGACGGACGGGCCCACGACAAGCGGTCCGACCACGGACGGACCGACGTCGAGCGGCCCCACCACGGACGGTCCGGACACGGGTAGACCGACGTCGAGCGAACCCACCACCGACGGGCCCACCATGGGCGAACCCACGACGGCCGTCCCGACCACCCCCACCACGTCGAGCACGCCGCCCACCGTCGAGCCGACCTCCGCGGAGCCCACGTCCGCGGAGCCCACGCGGAGCGAGCCGGTGACCAGTGAACCCGCGTCGAGCGAACCCGGCTCGTCCAGTGCGCCGGCCTCGGGCGAATCCGCTGTCGTTCCGGCGTAAGCCCACCCAGAGCCGAAACCCCGGGAGTGACCGGATGGCATCAGGATCACCGCAGTCGGGAGTCGGCCGGGTCATCGCCGGCCGGTACCTTCTGCTGAACCAGCTGGGCAGCGGCGGCATGGGACATGTCTGGCTCGCCCACGACCAGCGGCTGGCCTGCGAGGTCGCGCTCAAGGAGATCGTGTTCCGCAGCCCGGGCGAGGACGGCGACCGCACGGCCCGGATCGCCCGGGCCCGCG
>NZ_JAPWHT010000147.1:0-21480 GCF_027270795.1 Streptomyces sp. ActVer | reverse complement strand
GTGCGTTGTCGGGTGCGGGCCCGGTGGGGGTTGACCGCGCAGTTCCCCGCGCCCCTCAAAGGCGCGGGGAACTGCGCGGTCAGCCCCCACTCACCCGCAGCCGAACTCAACCCGTACCGTCACTCACCAACTTCGATCTTCCCGTTGGCCTCCACCGCGACAGCGCCCTGCTTCGGCGCAGTGATGCTCTTGAGCAGCTCCGCAAGGTCAACCCCCGTCGTGGAGCTGAGGAGTTCGACCCCCTGGGCCACGTTGTCCGCGACAGTGCGGGACAACTGGCTTGCCCCGTCCGTCGAGATGACCGTCATCTTGTCGATGGCGCTGAGCGGCTCGGACGCCTTGGCGACAACCTGCGGCAGCACCTCGACAAGCATCTGCAGTACGGCAGCGTCGCCGTACTGGGCGAACGCGTCGGCCTTCTTGCGCATGGCCTCGGCCTCGGCCGCCCCCTTCGCACCGATGGCCGCGGCCTCCGCCTCACCCTCGATGCGTACGGCGTCGGCGAGCGCCGCGCGGTGTGCCTTCTCGCCCTCACCGGTCAGCCGGGAGCGCTGGGCGTCCGCCTCGGCCTCCTTGACCTGGGCGATACGCCGGGCCTCGGCCTCCTGCTCGGCCTGGTAGCGGGCGGCGTCGGCGGGCTTGCGGACCTTGGTGTCCAGCTCGCGGTCGGTCAGCGCGGCCTGCCGCTGGGCGACCTTCTCCTGCTCGGCGAGGACCTCCTGCGAGCGGGCGGCCTCGGCCAGCGGGCCGGCCGCCGCGGCACGGGCCGCCGCCTCGTCCGTCTCGGCCTTGATCTCCGCGGTCTTGAGGGCGAACGTCCGCTGGGCGATCGCGATCTCCTCCTCGGCCTTCAGCCGGGCCTGCTCGGCGGCGCGCCGGGCCACCGCCTCGGCGATGTCGGCCTCCTGCTTGGCGCGGGCGGCCTCGGGCCGGCCGAGGTCCTCCAGGTAGGAGCCCTCGGTGGTGATGTCCTGGATCTGGAAGGCGTCGAGCACCAGGCCCTGCCCGGACAGGCTCGCCTCCGCCTCCTCCGCGACCTGCCCGGCGAACGCGGCACGGTCCCGGATGATGTCCTCCACCGACATCCGGCCCACGATGGAACGCAGCGCGCCGGACAGCACCTCCTGGGTGAAGCCGACGATGCCGTCCTGCTGCATCAGGAACCGCTGGGCCGCGGCGCGGATGGAGTCCTCGGTGCCGCCGACCTTGACGATGGCGACGCCTTCGAGGTTCGCCTTGACGCCGCGCAGTGTGACCGCGCCGCGCACCGAGATCGGGATGTGCCGCGAGGACAGGTCCAGGGTGAACTTCTGCTGTACGAACGGCACGACGAAGACACCGCCGCCGACCACGACCTTCTGGCCGCTGTTGTCGGTGAACACCCGGCCGGTGTCCGGGTCGGTGGACTTCTTGCCGCGCCGGCCGGTGACGATGAACGCCTGGCTGGGCCCGGCCACCTTGTAACGGGTGACGACGACGAGCGCGAGCAGCACAAGGAGTACGACGACTCCCACGACCGCGACGAGAACTGGACTCATGGTGGATTCCCCCCTGCCACCCCCCGGGCGGCAGATCAGTACGAGTGGTACGAGTGGTACGGGCGGTACGGGTGACGGGACGGACAGGGCCTCAGCGCTGGACCGGCCTGACCGCCACCGATGTCGGTGACAGCGACTCCTCGACCCAGATCTCGGCGCCCCGGGCCACCGGCTCGGGGCTCTTGGCCGCCAGCTTCACCGGCTGGCCCGCGAGATACACGAGCACCTCGCCGTAGCCCTCGGCCGGGATCGGTGTGACGACCGAGCCCGAACTGCCCACGAGGTCGGTGCCGCGCGGGGTCGCGGACGGCTCGTCCCTCATCAGGGACCGGCTGAACCGCCAGGTCAGCCAGCCCGCCCCGGCCCCGGCGCCGATGCCCACCGCGGTGGCGGGTCCGGCGCCGAGCCCGGTCGTGCCGAGCACGAGCGCCCCGCCGAAGCCGAGCATCGAGACGAACCCGGCGATGACCGGCAGCGAGAGCAGGCCGTCGAAGAGCCCGTCCAGGAAACTCGTCCCGCCGAAGAGCCCCTCGAGTACGCCGTCGAAGACCAGCGTCAGGACCAGCAGGACGATCCCCGCGATGCCGAGACCGAGAAACAGAGTCACCGGTCCACCTCCCCCCACCTGCGCCGGTCACCTCGATCAACGGGCATTGTGCCAGCTTCGTACACGTGTGCACATTGCCGTGACCCGGCAGTCTTTACGCGTTCCTGACGCCGTGCCGACACCGTACGTGGCACTCGTGTTCGAGCGCTTCGCCGCCCTCCGGCATCAAGAACGCGTAAAGATTGCCGGAATCCGGCAATGCGCCGGGCTCCGGTCCCGGGTCACGATGGTCCGGCAGAAACGGGGAGCACGGGGGACGGATAAGGGCCCCGGTGCCGGACACATCGTCGTGAGACGACCGGCGCCGGGGCCCCATCTCTTGCCTCGCCCCGAAACTCCCGCCGAACTTCCCCCGAACTCCTCCGAGCATCCTCCGAACGTCCTCCGTGGTGAGAGGAACCGAGATCACGCATGGACCTGCCGTCTTCCGGCAGTGAGCCCTTCCCCCACGGGACCGCGCTCCGCCCGTATGCGCTAGAAATGCGTCAACGGCTCATCAGGAAAACGGGGGTGCGGATGGCGGCGGGGCGGGACATACCCGAGGAGTATCTGGAGGGGTATGGGCGCATCCTCGCGGACGCCTCCGCGACCGGCCGTCGGCTGACCCGCGACGAACTCGACTCCCGCCGGGCCCTGGGCGAGCGGGCCGCCGAGGCGGGCTACGGACTGCGCGCCCTCGTCGGCGCACACCTGGCAGCCGCCCGCGTCCACTGGCCCACCACGGCCGGCGAGAGCACTCTCGCCGCCGTCGAGCAGGCCGTCGACGCCTTCGCCGAGGGCTACGAGCGGGCCCAACTCCTCGCCGTACGCCAGGAGGAGGCCGCACGCCGGGAGTTCATCGACGACCTCCTGCACGGCCGCAGCGACCTCGGTCTGCTGGCCGAACGCGCCGAACGCTTCGGGCTGCGCCTCTCGCACGCGCACGCCGTCGCCGTGGCCCAGGGCCGGGCCTCGTACGACGAGGGGGACGCCGTGCCCCGCGATGTGGAGCGCTCCCTGATCAGCCGGTTCGGCGACCGCAGCATCCTCGTGACCACCAAGGACGGACGCCTGGTGTGCATCGCGCCCGGCGACCAGGACGACGTGCTCGACTTCTTCGCCAAGCAGGCGTACGCGGCCACCGACGGCGGGCGCGTCGCCATCGGCCGCTCCCAGCCGGGGCCCGGCGGGGTCGTCCACTCGTACGAGGAGGCGCTGAACGCCCTCGACCTGGCCGACCGCCTGGAGTTCGACACCCCCGTGCTGCGCGCCGCCGACCTGCTCGTGTACCCCGTGCTCACCCGGGACCGGCAGGCCATGGCCGACCTCGTCCTGAGTGCGCTCGGACCGTTGCGCCAGGCCCGCGGCGGGGCGGAGCCGCTTCTCGACACCCTCACCGCGTACTTCGACTCCGGCTGCGTCGCCGCGGAGGCGGCCCGGCGGCTGTCGCTCAGCGTCCGCGCGCTCACCTACCGGCTGGACCGCATCCACACGCTCACCGGCGCGAATCCGGCCGATCCGGTGCACCGGTACACGCTGCAGACGGCGGTCATCGGGGCGCGGCTGCTCGACTGGCCGGAGAAGGACTTCTAGCCGGAGCAGGACTTCTAGTCGTCGCCGTATCCGGCGTCGTCATCGTCGTCCCCGTCGCCGTACTGCGGCGGCGGCTGCTCCTGTTCCTGCTGCTTCGGCGGGGCCTGCTCCTGCTGTTCCTTCGGCTTCTCCTCCTCGGTCTCGGCCGGGGTCGGTGTGACGGCCGGGGTTTCCGTGAAGGAGGGGGACGCGGGAGGCTCCGCGTTGACACCGGGCTCGGGTGTGGAGTCGGGCGCCCCGGTCCGGGCCACGGGTCCGGCGGCCGGCACCCCGGTCCTCTCGGGGCCGGTGGACGACGGACCGTCCTTCAGCCCGTTCCCGGTCTCCGTCGAGGTGGTGTCCGGCGAGAACATCTTCATGCCGGCGAGCACGGCCAGCACGAACAGCACCGCACCGGCGAGGATGCCGAACACCCGGGGCCGACGACGGGCCATCGCACCGACCCCGCCACCCGATCTCGCCCCGCCCGACCGCGCGCGGCGCGACGGTGTGGAGGGCGCGGAGTTGGCCGCGTGGGCGTGGGTGGCACGAGCGGCGTGGGTCTGGTGAGCGGCGCGGGCGGGCTGCGCGGACTGAGCGGCGGTCGGCGGCAGCCGGTACATCGTCGAAGGCCCGGTCTCGGCGGAACCCGACTGCGGCGGCCGGGAGGCGTACGACGACGAAGCGTACGACGGTGAGCCGGAGCGCGAAGCCGGCTTCGTGTCCGACGCCACGGGCAGCGGCTCGGCCAGCCCCCGCCAGGCCCCCGTGCCGAACCAGTCCGCGACCTCCTGGGCCGTGGGCCGGTCCTCGGGCTGCTTGGCGAGGAGGCCGAGGAGGTAGTTCTCGAAGGCGGGCGGCAGCTGGACACCGTGCTCGCGGGGCGGCACCGGGGCCATGTCGATGTGCTGGTGCAGGGTGACCGTCGCACTCTCGGCGTGGAACGGCGGTCGCCCGGTGAGGAGTTGGTACAGCACGCAGCCCAGAGAGTAGACGTCCGAGGCGGCCGACGCCGGTCTGCCCAGGGCGCGTTCGGGGGCGAGATAGAGGCTGGTGCCGACGATCTGGCCTGCAGTGGTGAGCGCGGAGGCCGGGTCGTCGACGAAGCGGGCGATGCCGAAGTCACCGATCTTCACGGTTCCTTGGGCGTCCGAGAGGAGGTTGCCGGGCTTGATGTCCCGGTGCACGATCCCTTCCCGGTGCGCGGCGGCGAGACCGGCCGCGGCCTGGGCGGCGACCGTGGCGACCCGCTCGCTCCCGAGGCTGCCCGCCGCGGTCAGCTCCTGCGCGAGGCTCTGGCCCTCGACGAGTTCCATGACCAGGTAGAAGCGGTCGTCCCAAGCGCCGAAGTCGAACACGGCGACGACGTAGGGATGGCTCAGCCGGGCCGCCGTCTGCGCCTCCAGCCGGAACCGGGCGGCCGCCGCGCTGTCGGCCTCGTCCCCGAGCAGCAGCTTGACCGCCACCTCCCGCCCGAGCACCTCGTCGGTGGCCTGCCACACCTCCCCCATACCGCCGCGGCCAATGGATCCGTGCAACCGATACCGCTCCGCGACGAGCACCAGCGAATCATCCTCAACAACGCAGAAGGCCAACACGACGACCGCGAACGGCACTTCATGCGATGCAGAAGCGCGCAGGTGGGGGGATTTCGCAGCAGGGGCCAGCCTACCGACTCGCGACCACCCCCAACGCCCCGTCAGGGGCGGGGGGAACGGCGCTCAGCCCAAAACAACCCGCAGACCACATCCCACCCCAGCCCCATGCTCTTGGGGGCGCGGGGAACTGCGCGCTCAGCCCAACTCAACCCGCAGCAGACCCACTTGCCTCAGGCCGAACCATGACGCAGTCGAACTCCACAACCCGCCCGGTGGCAGGCTCCCGAGTGACGGGGTACATCCCGGTGACACCGAACCCCGCGGCCTCGTACGCGGCGATCGCCTCCCCCATCAAGGGACTCCCCTCGTACAACCGCAACGCCGCAACCTCGGACTGCATCCCCACGAACTCGGAGATCCGGTCCCCCGCCCCGGCGAACACCTCCATGTCGAAGCCCTGCGTGTCCATCTTCAAGTACGGCCGGGGATCCTCGATCCCCTCCAGCGCCTTCTGCATCACGTCGTCGAGCCGCCGGATCTCGATCTCCTCGGTACGCCCCTTGGCGAACCGCTTGTACCGCTCCTTGCCGTACTCGCTCGGCGGCAGCAGGGAGTTCATGGACTTCCAGTCGATATGGATGGACTGCACGGCCTCCTCACGCCCGAGCGCGAAGTTGTAGACCTGCCAGTCGGGATCGTTCTCGGCGGACTGCCGCAGCTTCTCGAAGGTGACGGACACCGGCTCGAAGGAGACGATGCGCCCCTTGTAGCCGAACCGCCGGAGCCCCTTCCCGTACTGCCCGATATTGGCCCCCACGTCGAACACGCAGTTCACGCGGTTCAGCTCAAGGAGCGCGGCCACATGCTGGGCACCGAGATAGTGGGCGGCCCCGAGCTGGAACTCCCGCTCCGCTTCGGCCGACACGGCTTCGTCGAGGAGGAGCCGCGCTCCGGTGGCACCGAAGGGGACGCTCGTCGCCTTCCGCCCCTTGGCCCCGCGCCCCACCAGCCACGTATCGGAACCCACCGAGGTGACGGCGTAGCGCCCCTTCCCCTCGGCCACCAGATGGGCGCCCTGTCCCACAGGGACGCCGGTCCGGTCACCCCGCCGGAACACGACGGCGGCGCCAGGGCCGAGATCGAGCACCTTCACACCTATACGGGGAAGGAACGTGAGCAGTCTTCTGTAAAGGGTCTGCATCCCGCCAGCCTCGCAGAAGACGCCTTGGATTCACCGGTACTTTACGGAACAAGTTTTCGTGCGTGACGGGTCGCGTGCCCGTCCAGTTCGTACGCCACGCGGATCAGCGGAACGTGCGTGAACGCCTGGGGGAAATTGCCCAGCTGGCGGCGGGCGAGGGGGTCGTACTCCTCGGCCAGGAGACCGACGTCGTTGCGCAGGAGCAGAAGGCGTTCGAAGAGGCGGCGGGCGTCGCCCTCGCGGCCGGTCAGGAGCAGGGCGTCCGCGAGCCAGAAGGAGCAGGCGAGGAAGGCACCTTCGCCGCCGGTGAGGCCGTCGGGGGCCGCGGCCCCGCCCGTGCCCGTGGCTCCCGCGGCGCCCGTCGAGTAGCGGCTGACCAGGCCGTCGTCGGTCGTGAGTTCGCGTTCGACGGCGGCGACCGTGCCGATCACGCGCGGGTCGTCCGGCGGCAGGAAGCCGGTCCCCGGGATGAGCAGCAGCGCGGCGTCGAGCGCGCGGGAGCCGTAGGACTGGGTGAAGGTGGCGCGGGCCTGGTCGAAGCCCCGCTCGCAGACCTCCCGGTGGATACGGTCCCGGACCTCGCGCCAGTGGGCGACGGGCCCCGGGCGCCCATGCTCCTCGGCCAGGCGGACGGCCCGGTCGAATGCCACCCAGCACATGACCTTGGAGTGGACGTGGTGGCGGGGTTCGCCGCGCGTCTCCCACAGGCCCTGGTCGGGGCGGGTCCACACCTCTTCCAGATGGTCGAGCAGGGCCTGCTGGAGCGAGAGGAGATGCCGTTCGGGACGCAGTCCGGAACGCAGGGTGAGCGAGAGGGTATCCATCAACTCGCCCGGTACGTCGAGCTGTTGCTGGGCGGCGGCGCCGTTGCCGATCCGTACCGGGCGGGAGTTCTCGTACCCGGCGAGCCAGTCGGCCGTCCACTCCGTCAGCCGGCGTTCGCCGCCGATGCCGTACATGATCTGGATGTCCTTGGGCCGGCCCGCCACCGCCCGTTCCAGCCAGCCGCGCCAGGCCTGTGCCTCGGCGGTGAAGCCGCTGCGGAGCAGGGCCTCCAGGGTCATTCCGGCGTCGCGCAGCCAGCAGTAGCGGTAGTCCCAGTTGCGGACGCCGCCGGGCTGTTCGGGAAGGGAGCTGGTGGGGGCGGCGACGATGCCGCCGGTCGGCTCGTAGGTGAGGGCCTTGAGGGTGATGAGGGAACGGACGACCGCGTCACGGTAGACGCCGTCGTACGAGAAGGGGCGCAGCCACTCCTTCCAGTACTCCTCGGTGCGGCCCAGCGCGTCGAAGGGGTCCACCGGGTCGGGGGCGGGCAGGTGGGACGGCTGCCAGGTCAGGACGGAGGGGATCCGTTCGCCCGCGGTTACCGTGAAGTCGGCGATGTGGGCCTCGCCCTGTCCGGTCAGCGCGACGGGCGTGGTCAGCCAGACCGACTCCGGGCCCGCGATGCCCGTCAGCCGTCCGTCCTCGCGGTGCATCCAGGGCACGACGCTGCCGTACTCGAAGCGCAGCCGCAGATCCATGTGCAGGTCGACCGTGCCGGAGTGGCCCTCGACGATGCGTACGACGCTGGGGGCGCCGTCGCGGCGCGGCATGAAGTCGACGACAGTGGCCCGGCCGGTGGCGGTCTCCCACTCGGTCTCCAGGACGAGGGAGTCGCCGCGGTAGCGACGGCGGACCGTCACCCCTTCGTCGGTGTCCGCGCCTACCGGGGCGATCAGCCATCGGCCGTTGTTCTCGTCGCCCAGCAGCGCCGCGAAACAGGCGGGCGAGTCGAAGCGCGGCAGGCACAGCCAGTCGAGGCTGCCGTCGCACCCGACGAGGGCGGCGGTGAGCAGGTCTCCGACGAGGGCGTAGTCCTCGATCCTTCCCGGCATGGTGCAAGTGTCCGCGCGGCGGAGGGCGGGGGCATCTCGAACCGGGCATCTCGAACCGGGCATCTCGAACGGGCGGAATGCCTCACCCGGTCGGACCGGTGCGCTGGTGGGCGGTACCGACCGGTGATGCGGTGGGGTGGAGATCCCGCGCCCGCCGGAGCCGTAGGAGGCATTCCGCGATGACCCGTCCGCCCGGCCCGTCCGCCCCACCGAGCCCGCTCCGCCCCTCCCGTCGTCGTACGGTCCTCGCTGTCGTCCCGGCCCTGGCGGCGGCCGCGCTGCTGACGACGGCCGGGTGCTCGGCCGGTGACGGCGCCGGTTCCGGGGCGGCGCCGAAGGGCGACACGGCGGCATCCGCCTCGCCCGTGGCCGGGCAGCTCCCGTCGCCGTCCCCCTCGGTCACGGTCGCCCCCACGCTCACCGAGGCGCAGGTGAAGTCGGCGCTGATCTCCAACAAGGACCTGGGCAAGGGATGGAAGCCGACCCAGGGCGGGGCGACCTGGCGGGACGCGCTGCTCAAGGGCAGGACGGACATCGCCGACTGCCAGCGGCTGCTCGACGGCCTGTACGCGGAGGACCTGCTGGGCGAACCGGCCGGGGCCCGCGCGGTCAGGGGCCTGGACGACAAGGACGACGGGGCGCAGGTGCGCTACCAGGTCGGGGCGTACGACCGGGCGGCACTGGACGCGTCGCTGGCCTGGCTGAAGGAGGTGCCGGGCAAGTGCGGCCAGTTCACGGCCGCGGACGTCAAGGGCGGGGAGCTGACTGTCCTGGTCACCGCCACGCCCCTGCCCGGCGTGGGCGAGGCCCGCGAGAGTCTGCGCATGAAGGTGTACGGCGAGTCGGGCGGCTCGTCCGCCGTACTCACCCTGGACTTCGCCGCCGTGCGGGTCGGTGACAGTGCGCTCTCCCTCACCAACGGAGGCCTCGACGGCGTCTCCGCCAACTCCACCCGGCAGGCCGCCCAGCTCGGCACACAGCGCCTCCAGGACGTACTCGCCGGAAAGAAGCCGGCGGCTCGGCCGGCGAACGAGGAGGCTGACGCGGAGGGCTGAGCCTTCGGGCCCGCTCGGCGACCGTCGTCCCTAGTCGGCGAGGTATCGCTCGACCGGTCCCAGGGTGAGCAGTCCGCTGCCCGCGCCCGCGAGTTCGGCGGCGGCCGGGCGCAGGCGGGAGCGGGCGCGCTCCAGTACGGGCCGGTCGTCGAGGCGGAGTGCGGCTTCGGCCTCCAGGGCGCAGTAGGCCTCGTACAGGAGGTCGTGCGGAGGTTCCGGGAGGGCTTGCAGTGCGGTACGGGCCTCGGTGTGACGGCCCTCGGCGATCAGGGTGAACGGCTCGGCCCAGGGGCGGTGCGGGCCCCAGTCCGCCCGGGGGTCCGGGTCCGGCGGGAGCCCGTGGGTCAGGCGCAGGCAGAGGAGCGCGAGCGGGAGGAGGCCGCGTTCCAGGCCGGGCATGCCGGCGCCGTCGAGGCGGGCCGCGGCGGCACGGCAGGCGGTCTCGGCCCGGGCCGGCTCTCCGGTCGCGCTGAGCCGCAGGGCTCCGTACCAGTCGGTGAAGACGCCCACCAGCGGCAGTTCGTGGCGTTCGGCGAGGCGGTCCGCGGCGGCCGCGTGGGTGTCCGCGGCGGCGAAGTCGGCGAGGGCCGCGCGGGCCTGGAGGCGGATGAGGTGGCCGAGGACCTCGTAGGTCACCAGGCCAACGAGAGCGGGTCCCCGCTGTCCACGGCGGCGACCGTAGGACCCAGCACCCCGAACACGACCCGCACCATCCCGACCGCCGACCTCTCCGCCACCGCACTGCTGACCACGCACTGATTCACCCCCACCAGACTCAAGAGTCCAACGCCCACCTACCTGGGGGCGCGGGGAACTGCGCAACCAGCCCCCACGCACCCGCAGAGACGCCTTCTTCGGCCACTTCCTCGACCTCTGGACGCGCGACCCGGAGGCCGTGCCGCCGGAGATCCGCGCCGCCTACCTGGCGGCGTCCCGCGCGGCCGTCCCCTCGATCGTCGCCGACTACCGCGCCTCCGCCGGGATCGACGTCACGCACGACCGGGCCGACCGCGACGCCGACCGCCGGCTGCGGATGCCGGTGACGGTCCTCCAGCAGGACTGGGGCAGCGCCCTCGGTTTCGACGCCGCCGCGCTGTGGTCCGCGTGGGCGCCCGACCTGCGTCATACGACCGTCTCCTGCGGCCACTTCATGGCGGAGGAGGCTCCCGACGAGGTGGTCGAAGCCGTACGGGACCTGCTGACCCGGTGAGATCGGGCGCGCCCCGCGAGGGCCGCCGCCGCGGTGGGCTCAGGAGCTGTCGGGGTGGGAGAGTTCGCGTACGCCGCTCGGCGGTCCGGCTCAGCGTTCCGGCTCGGGGCGCTACCGCGCTCTCCGGGGGCGGGTCCGCGCGGCCAGAACAGCGACGTCGTCCTGGGCGCGGTGGGCGTCGAGGCGGTCGAGGACCTGGTCCAGGAAGGATTCGGTGTCGGCCTCCGGGCGCAGCCGCAGGGCGGCCAGCCGGGACAGGGAGGCGTCGATGTCCTCCTCGCGCCGCTCGACCAGACCGTCGGTGAACATCAACAGGGTCTCGTCGGGGGCGAGTTCGTGGGTGCCGAGCTCGTAGCCGCCGACGCCGGTGCCGAGCGGGGGCCCCACGGGCACGTCGATCAGGGTTCCGGTGCCGTCGCCCGCGAACACGGCCGGAGGCAGATGGCCCGCGCTGGCGAGCGCGGCCGTCCCGCGGGCCGGGTCGACACGGGCGAGCAGACAGGTTGCCGGCCGGCGCGTGCCGTCCTCGGAGACGGCGGCGTCGAGCCGGCGCAGCACGCGGTGCGGGGGCAGATCGGCGGAGGCGACGTACCGGAGCATCGAGCGGTACGCGTTCATGTCGACCGCGGCGTCCAGGCCGTGCCCCATGACGTCGCCCATGACCAGCAGGGTGCGGCCGTAGTGCAGCCGTACGGTCTCGAACCAGTCGCCGCCGACGAGGGTGCCGCCGCCGACGGGCAGGTAGCGGGTGGCGAGGTCGAGGTTCGGATGCGGGCGGCCGGGCTCGGCGAGGAGGGCGCGCTGGAGCTTCATCGCGGTGCTGTGGACGGCGCTGTGGCGGCGGGCGTGTCCGATGTGGACGGCGGCGAGGCGGGCCGCGTAGTGCATGGCGGCGGTCTCGTGGTCGGCGAAGGGGCGGCCGGTGCGGACCCCCAGCAGCACCCCGTACAGGCGGCCGTGCGCGAGCATCGGCACCGAGATCGAGCGGCGGGGCACACCGCCCGACACGTCGTCCGTCGTGGTGATCGGATGCCCCTCGTCCAGGGCCCGTACGGTCAGGGACGGCTCCCCGTCGTGGGCCTCAAGCAGTTCCCTGGGCCCCACCGTCGCGGCCCGGGTCAGCGCCTGATCGCTCGCGGGCCGCGTCGCGGGCACGTCCTCGCCCAGCAGGTCCACGGCGACGGCCTCGCAGCCGTGCCGCCCCAGGAATCCGACCAGTTCGGCGCAGGTGGTCCGCTCGTCGAGGGTGGTCCCGATCGACTCGACGGCCTCCTCGACCATCCCGACCGGTGCCGGCACCCCCTCACCAGGCCGCTCCACCAACCCACCTCCGCCGCGCTGTACCCGTACGCCGGTACGCCCGTCGACGCACCCGGACAGCCATACCACCAGCTTTCGGGACGTGTCGGCCGCTGGCGCGCGGCGGCGGGGCACACCGGGACGGTGTGCCGGTGTCCGCCCGGCGCTACTGCTCGTCTCCCAGCGGGAACGAGTGGTGCTCGTGCGCCACGGTCCAGCGGCCGTTCTCCTTGCGCAGGCCGAGGGCCAGGCGGAGGCGGGTGCCGGGCGCGGCGGCCAGTTCCTCCGGGGTGCCGCAGCGCAGCAGGGCGTGGGCGAAGGCGACGTCCGCGCCCGCGGTGACGTCCAGGGAGACGATGTCGAAGGAGGCTCCCTTGGCCTGCCACTCGAAGAACGGCGGCCAGGTCGCGCGGTACGTGTCCAGGCCACGCACGCCGTCCTGCGGAGGCGGTACGTCGAACATCACGATGTCCTCGGCATGGTCGGCCAGGACCGTGTCCAGGTCACCGGCGTGCACCGCGGCGGCCCACCGCTCGATCAGCTCCCGGATCAGCTCTTGGTCGTCCTTCATGACGGCCTCCTTCTCTGCGGAGTGTTTCTCTGCGGACTGTTTCTCTGCGGACTGTTTCTCTGCGGACTGTTTCTGTGCAGCCCGCTGCTCTGCAGGCGCCTTCTCCGGTGAGGACTGCCCCGTGCCCGGAAACTCATCGCACCCGGCCCGTTCGGCCCCAGGCCCGGATCATCGGGTGACCGGGTATGCGAGGGGAGTAGTCGCAAGTGGATGGGGGTGGTCCTTCAGGTGAAGCGTGCGCGAGTATGGGGTTATGACCGCGGCCCATCGCGCCATGGCTCTCCTGGAGACCTGGCCGAACCTGGTAAGTGGCCCGCCCCGGTGCACCGTTGGGCAAGCCTTCGCTACGGCGGGACACGAGATCGTCCACTTCCACTCCGACGACTCCGCCGACCTCTACCTCACCCGCACGGCCGTCGAACGCCTGCTTCCCCAGCTCGCGCACGCCAGCGCGATCAGGGTCCGCCCCGGCGCCTCCTGGATCACCGTGCTCCTCGACTGCGACGCCGACGTCCAGCTCCTGCTGGGCCTCGTGAGCGTCGCGCTGAAGGAGCACGGCGCGGTCACGCCCCGCCGTCCGTCACCACCGTGCGACTGGGAGCGCCCACCGGTGGTCCCCGGACCACGCCCGGGAGCGGCCCGCCGCATGGTGGACCGCCTCATGCCGCACGCCCACTGACCGGTCGCCAAGGCCCCTTACTCGGCCGGCTGTTCCGTCGGTGCGCGCAGACCCGCCGTCCACTTCTCCTCGATACGGCCGACCCGCCACACCACCAGCGCGAGCGCCCAGGTGGCGACGAAGAGCCCCACGATCACGAACCCGACGACGTTCAGGTCGATTCCGGCCACCCGGTCCCAGAACACGCCGTGCAGGGAGAACCGTTCGGCGAGCAGCCCGAGGAGTTCCACGGTCCCGACGAGGAGCGCGACCGCGACCGACAGACCCGTGACGGTGAGGTTGTAGTAGACCTTCCGTACGGGCTTGGAGAACGCCCAGCCGTACGCGAAGTTCATGAACGACCCGTCGATCGTGTCGAGCAGCGACATGCCGGCCGCGAACAGCACGGGCAGGCACAGGATCGCGTACCACGGCAGTCCGGAGGCGGCCCCGGATCCGGCGAGCACCAGCAGCGCGACCTCCGTCGCGGTGTCGAAGCCGAGCCCGAAGAGCAGCCCCAGCGGGTACATCTGCCACGGCTTGGTGATCGACTTCATGACGCGGCCCAGCAGCCGGTTCAGGAAACCGCGGTTGTTCAGCCGGTCCTCCAGCGCCGCCTCGTCGAAGTGCCCGTGCCGCATCTGCCGGAAGACCTTCCAGATCCCGGCGAGGACGACGAGGTTGACCGCGGCGATGACGTACAGGAAGACCCCGGAGACCGTCGTGCCGATGAGCCCCGTGACGCTGTGGAGGGCGGAGCCGTCGTCCCGTACCGGCCCGGCGACCGCCTTCACCCCCAGCGACAGCAGGAACGCGAGCGCGAACACGACGCTGGAGTGCCCCAGCGAGAACCAGAACCCGACCGACAGCGGCCGCTGCCCCTCGGCCATCAGCTTGCGGGTGGTGTTGTCGATCGCGGCGATGTGGTCCGCGTCGAAGGCGTGCCGCATGCCGAGCGTGTACGCGGTGACGCCGATGCCGATCCCGAAGGATTTGGTGCCGATGCTGTAGTGCTCGGGCCCCACGATCGCGACGAGCGTGAACCAGCCGATGACGTGCAGCGCCACGATGAACGCGGCCATCCCGCCGACCCGGACCCACTCCTCCCGGTTCAGGGAGGCACGCCAGGAGGAGAGGGTGGTCATGGGTCCGCCTTGCCTTACGTCCGGTGGAGCCGCCTCCCCACCCTCACCGCGGGGCCACCGCACCTGCAACTAATGCGCAGTAAAGGGAGGGCCAGGTCTTGCCCCGGATACGACCGTCAACAGGGAAAGACCGCAGGCTTCAGGGTGTCGCGAGACCACGCTCGGCCGGGGTCGCCTCCAAGGCGCCCGGCTCCGGCTCCGTCGGCGTCGTCGCCATGGCCCCCGAATCCGAATCCGTACTCGCCCCCGCGCCCGCGCCCATACCCGTGCCTCCGGACGTCTCCTGCGGGGCCGACCCCACCACCTCCACCACCGATCCCGGCTTCAGCGCCTCGTACAGCCACATCGCGTCGTCGCGCCGCAGGCCGATCACACCGCCGGTGCGGTCGTAGTTGCCGGGTGCCTTCTCGTCCCAGGTGAGGGCGAGGAGGTAGTTCGTACGGTCGTCGGGGGTGCGCAGCCTCATCACCCAGGTCCCCTTGACGTCGTACCCGTTCCAGCCCGCCGAGTCGCCGGGCACCGTCGCCG
The DNA here is from genome assembly GCF_027270795.1 of Streptomyces sp. ActVer. NCBI lineage: Bacteria > Bacillati > Actinomycetota > Actinomycetes > Kitasatosporales > Streptomycetaceae > Streptomyces > Streptomyces sp. ActVer. The sequence continues at coordinate 6,642 of NZ_JAPWHT010000147.1, read as the reverse complement.
CCCGGTACTTGGCGGTGACCGTCATCAGGCCGGTCGGCGTCGGTGTCTTGAGCGACCCGGAGGAGATCGGCAGGGTCCGCCCCTCGACGGACATCTCACGCCGGCCGAGATCGACGGTGGCGGCGACTGCCACCGGACTGGGCTCGGCGGTGGCCGGCGGTGTGGGCGGCGTGGGCGCGGTGTAACTCGCGGCGGGCGTGGTCGATCCGGCGTCCCGCCCGCCGGTGAGGACCACGGTCAGGACCAGCGCGAGAGCCCCGGCGGCCGTGGCACCGGCCGCGGCGAACGAGACCTGCCGCCGGCGCCGTCGACGCCCCGCGCGACGACGGATCTCCGTGCCCGGAACCGGTACGGGCGTCTCGTGGTCGTGGGCCAACTCGCGCAGCGCGGTGGCCAGTTCGGTACCACCGGAAGCGGAGTCGGGACCGGCGTCGAGGCCCTCGAATCCGCGCGTGGTGCCGGGCGTGAGCTCATCGGACACGGTCGTCCTCCCTCTCACCCAGTTCGTCGGCCTCGCCGAGCCGCCGCGCCAGCGCCGCCCGGCCGCGGGACAGCCGGGCCTTGACCGTCCCCACGGGCGCACCGGTCTCGGAGGCTACCTGCTCGACACTCAAGTCGCACAGATGGTGCAGAACGACGGCCATGCGCTGCGCTTCGGGCAGTTCGCGCAACGCGCCCACGAGCGCGGTCCGTTCGGGCCCGGGACCGGGAGTGTGCTCGGGCGGCGGATTGCGGCGCACCAGTTCCAGCCAGCGCCGCGCCCGCCGCCACCGGCTCACCGCGAGCCGCATCGCGACCGTACGGACCCACGCCTCGGGCGCACCGTCGGCGAGGAACTCCCGCCGCCGGTCCCAGGCGCGCACGAACGCCTCCTGGACGACGTCCTGCGCCTCGCCGTGGTCGCCGGTGAAGGCGTAGAGCTGCCCGGTCAGCCGGGGGAACGCCGCGGCGTAGAACCCGTCGAACTCCTCCTCGGTCATACCCCCCGCCCCGCCCCCTGCCGCTGTCGTCACAGTTGTCGTCGCCGCTGCCCTCGCCGTTCTCTTCGGATGCCCGTGCAACCCGGCTGCCTCCGCCGTGCGTACAGGTCCCATACGTCACAGACGTCTCAGACGGCACGGAGGTTACGGGCGCCGCGTACATCGAAGCACAAGCACCACGCAGGGCTGAGCCGGAGGGAGTGGCGCGCGGACAGCGCGCTCGACTGACCATGGACGACGAATTCACCGCCCGTGCCGGGGAGTACTGGCCCCGGCTGACGCGTACGGCCCGACTGCTCACGGGGCACTCCGCCGACGCGGAGAGACTCGCGAGAGCGGCGCTGGCGGAGGTGTACGCGCGGCGCAGAACTCCGCGCGACGACGCGGAGTTCTACGTCCGGCGGGCTCTGGTACGGGGCTTTCTGCGGAGCCGGACACGGCCGTTCATCGGCTCCCGGCGTGCCCCGGAGCCGTACGCGGCCGGTCGACTCGACCCGCTCACCGAGGTGTTGGCGGCTCTCCCGCCCCGCCGCCGGGCCGTCGCCGTCCTGCACCACTGGGACGGCCTGTCCCATCGCGAGATCGCCGCGCTGCTCAACTCCTCGCCCGGCGCGGTCAAGGCGCACGGCCGCCGAGCGCTGAAGGACCTGCGCGCCCATCCGGCGTACGGCGAATCGACTCGCCGCGGGGGCCGGTCCGTGCCCGGCCCCGTTCAGCCCCCCGGCATCCCGGCCGCCGTTCTCCCGGCCGTGGAGGAGGCGGGCCGCACCCGTCGGCGGAGCCGCCGCCGCACGACGGCCGTGCTGACCACCGTCTGCGCCCTGCTGCTCGTGCCGCTGGCACTGGGGGCCGTGCGCGGCACCGGCTCCGACGGCGGTGGCGGCGGCACAACTCCCGTCGCCAGGGCGTCGGTTCGGGTCGTGACCGCCGGTGAGCGGGTAGCCGCCGCGCCCGGTGTCGAGCTCTGGCTCACCAAGGACGGCAAGCACTGGTCGACGCCGAAGGCGCCGAACCAGTTCCGTCCGGCCGACAAGGGATCGAAGGGATCGAGCGCCGCCATCACCCTGGAGTCGGACCCCGCCTCGGGGACACGCCTCTTCCACTCCGGCGTACTCCAGAGCGTCCGCGAACCGTCCCGCGTCCAACTCACCACCCCCGACGGCACGTTCACCGCCCGGATCCTCACCCTGGCAGGCAGCCCGGGCTGGTCCGTCTGGTACGCGGACACCCAACTCCCCGACGGCAAGGGCTGGTTGAGCGAGACCACCGTGAAGGCGTACGACTCCGCCGGCAAGCTCCTCACACAGACGGGCACCTCCTGATGACCACTCGCCCGCGCGCCCTGCCCCCGCGGACCCTGCGGAGCCGCCTCCGCACCCTGCGGACCTACCTCCGCCGCACCCGCACCCGCCGTCTGCGCCGCGTCCTGGCCGCCCTCCTCGTCCTGTTCCTCACGGCCTGCGCCGGGCTCGTCGTCGCGTACCGCATGACCGGGATCCCCGACCCGCATCCGGAGACGGTCAGCCAGAGCACGGTCTTCGTGGACGCCGAGGGCGAGTACCTGGGCCGGCGCGGGCCGGTCGACCGCCAGGACATCTCCCTCAAGCAGGTCCCCCGGCACGTCCAGGACGCCGTGATCGCCGCGGAGAACCGCTCCTTCCGTACGGATTCGGGGGTCGCCCCGACCGCGATCCTGCGGGCGGCGATAGCGGCCGTGACGGGCGGCGAGCGGCAGGGCGGCTCCACGATCACGCAGCAGTACGTGAAGAACGCCCTGCTGACCCCGGAGCAGTCGCTGGGCCGCAAGGCGCGCGAGGCGCTGATCGCCGTGAAGCTCGACCGTACGCGGTCCAAGGACGACATCCTGGAGGGCTACCTCAACACGGTGTACTTCGGCCGTGGCGCGGCCGGTGTCGAATCGGCGGCCCGGAACTACTTCGGCGTGGGCGCGAAGGACCTGACGGTCTCCCAGGGCGCCGCCCTCGCCGGGATCGTCAACCTCCCCTCGTACTACGAGCGGGCCGGCGCCGACGCGAAGGTGACCGGGACGCTGGAGCGCCGCTGGGCCTGGGTGCTCGACGCCATGGCGGACTCGGGCGCGATCAGCGACCGCGAGCGGACGGCCGCCCGCTTCCCGGCGTTCCGCTTCTATCCGCCGGGCGACACGGACGGCGGGCGCCAGTACCTGATCGACGCGGCGTCCGCCGAGGCCGCCGACCGGCTCGGCATCACCGAGGACCAGTTGGCGCGCGGGGGCTACAAGGTGCACACCACCTTCGACCTCGGCCTCCAGGACGAGACGGCGGAGCTGGTCCGCGACCGTACGCCCAAGGACGCGAAGGGGGCGCGGCTGCACACCGCGGTCGTCGCGACCGTGCCCGGCGACGGCGCGGTCCGCGTGCTGTACGGCGGCGCGGACTACGCGCACCAGCCGTTCAACGACGCCGTCGACGGGGCGGTCGAGGCGGGCACGGCCACCGAACCGTTCACGTACGCGGGCATACGGCTGGGCGAGCCGCTGACCGGGCTCCCGAAGGAGGCGGCTCCGACGCCGATGCGCCTGAACTCCGCGTACGCGACCGTGGCCGCCGGGGGTGAGTACGCGACCCCGTACACGGTCACGAAGATCACCCGCGGGGGCCGTACGGTGCACACCGCGCGCCCGAAGACGCGTACCGCGATGGGTGAGAAGGAAGCCGCGGTGGTCACCAGGCTGATGCACGGTTCGCTCGGTCCGGACGCTCCGGGCACCGCGGTCAAGCCGGTCGCGACGGGGGTCGGGGCCGCGTTCCTGCCGGTGACCAGCCATGCGGCGGGCGCGGGCAGCGGGCCGGGGGCGCGGACGGTGTGGCAGAGCGTGTACTCGCCGCGGCTCGCCCTCACCATCGCCCTGTTCGCCGAGCGCGGGGGCAAGCCGGTCCGGGTCGCGGGGCTGACCGGCGAGTATCCGCCCGCCGAGCACGCGGCCCTGGAGGCGGGGGAGGTGTGGCGGCTGGCGGGTTCCCCCGGGACGGAGGGTCCCGCGGCAGAGGCCTTGCCGCGGGACGGGGCCAAGGGCAGAACCGGGCCGGGGCTGGAGCCGACGAAGGGGCCGTAGCCGGGGCGGGGCGGGGTTCAGGCGGGGCGGGGCCGGGACCGAGGCCGCGGCCGCGGCCGGGACCAAGTCCAGGGTCGACGCCGGGACCGCAGCCAGGAACGGGGAGGGGCCAGGGCCAACGCCGGGACCGTAGCCGGGGCCGGGCGGGGCCGTAGCCGGGGCTGGAGCCGGAGCCAGGACCGGGGCGGGGCCAGGACCGTAGCTGGGGCTGGAGCCAGGACCGGGGCCGGGCCGGGACCGAGGCCAGGGCCAACGCCCGGGCCGGAGGCGAGGCCAGGGCCGAAGCCGTGTCCGTTTCCGTGGCCGTGTCCGTTTCCGTGGTCGGCGTCACCCGGACGGGCCCGCCCGTTGGTGGGCAGGGCGGCGGCGTGGTGCCGTGGGAGGGTGCCCGGTGACCAGGTCCAGCCCACCCCGCGCATCCTGCTCACCCAGGAGGAACTGGCGGCGATCGCGAACGCGGTGGACCGCGCCGAGGGGGTGGGGGAGCACGCGGAGCGGCTGCTGGCGGAACTGACCCTGGCCCGGCGGATCCTCGACGGCTGCCCGGCCGGTATCGCCGTGCTGGACCGGAGCCTGCGCTACCTCTACATCAACGACGCGCTGGCCCTCCTCAACGGCGTCCCGGCCGCCGACCACATCGGCCGCCGGCTGCCGGACGTCCTGCCGGACCTGGAGTCGTCGGAGCAGCTCCTCGAACAGGTGCTGCGCACGGGGGTGCCACAGATCGTCACGGTGGGCGGGCAGACCCCGGCCGACGGGGCGGGGGACAACCGGTGGTGGCTGGGGGCCTACCACCGGCTGTCGACGTCGTCCGGCGAGGTCCTCGGGGTGGCGGCCGTCGTCCTGGAGGTCACCGACGCGCTGCGCGGCCGCGAGCACCTCGTACAGGCCGGCAACCGGATGGCCCTCCTCGACGAGGCGAACCGCACCACCGGCGCGACACTCGACCTCCGCCAGGCCTGCCAGGCGCTCGCCGACCTGCTGGTCCCGCGCTTCGCGGACTACGCGGCGGTGGACGTGGTCGACCCGGAGGGCACGCCCCGGGTGCCGTCGGAGAACTACCCGCTGCGCCTGCGCCGCATCGCGCTGGCCACCACCCCGGACCTGGCGGAGGTGTCCTCCCCGCTCGGCCGTCTCGACGAGTTCGTGGTCTACCGGGCGGGCTCCCCGATGGCCCATGTCCTGGCCGACCGGCGCCCGCTGGTCCTCAGCCACCCCGACGACGAGGCCATGCGCCAGTTCTCGCCGTCGCCCGAACGCAAGGAGCACCTCCTGCGGATGGGCGCGCACTCGGGGATCTACCTCCCGCTCGCGGTCCACGAGGAGCTGGTGGGCGCGGTGATGGTGTTCCGCGCCGGCGACTCCCCCCGACTGACGGACACGGACACCGAGTTGCTGGGAGACCTCACCGACCGGGCCGCCACCGGCATCGCCCACGCGGTCCGCTACACGCGGGAACACGAGACGGCCCTGGAGATGCAGCGCGCCTTCCTCAACGCGCCCACGGTCACGGGCCCCGGCGTCGAAACCCTGGGCCGCTACCTCCCGGCGGGCTCAGGAGCGGAAGTGGGCGGCGACTGGTTCGACACACTGGCGCTCCCCCACGACCGCACGCTGCTGGTGGTGGGCGACGTCATGGGCCACGGAGTCCGCGCGGCAGCGGCGATGAGCGAGTACCGCTCCGTACTCCGCACCCTGGCGATCCAGGGCAGCAGCCCCGACTTCATCCTCCTCCAGGCCGAACGCACCGCGCTGACCCTGGAGTTGGACCGGGTCGCGACCTGCCTCATCGCCCTCCTGGACCCCCGCCGGGAACGCGCCACCTTCTCCAACGCGGGCCACATCCCCCCGCCCCTCGTCACCCCCGACGGCACCCGCACGCTCCTCAGCCTCCCCGTCGCCCCACCCCTGGGCGTGGGCCTCGGCTCCTTCGCGGCCACCACGGTCCCGCTCCCCCCGGGCTCCGTCCTCCTCCTGTGCACCGACGGCCTGGTCGAACGCCGCGACCGCGACATCGAAACAGGCCTTCACACCCTCGCCACCCTCCCCATCACCCCGACCGACCCCCTCCCCACCCTCCTCGACACCGTCATCACCCACCTCGACCCCACCGCCTCGGAGGACGACGTGGCCATCCTCCTGGCCCGCACCAAACCCACCCCGCCCGAGCCGGACCAACTGGGCTGGTTACCACCGGGGTGGACGAAGCCCCCGCGGCCCCAGCCCCTTTAGGGGCGCGGGGAACTGCGCGCCAAGCCCCCGCCGACCGGCACCCGGCACACAACCGGTCAACGCTTCTCGTACGGATCCGAAGGTGCCGGGACCCGTTTCACGGACGTGGCGTCCAGGGCCGGGCGAGCCGCGTCGGAGCCGGGCCTGCCGGTCGGGTGCCACGTCCCCGTGACCGTCGGCCGCCGGGGCGTGCGCGCCGCGGATCCGGACCTTCAGTGCCTGCGCGTCGGCGGCGCAGCAGGTGACGAGGAGGCGGGCGATGGACCAGGTGCCGTAGTCGTCGCGGGTCACGAAGCCGGTGAGGCGGACCGTGCGGCCCTTCATGGACGCCCC
>NZ_JAPWHT010000146.1:0-21592 GCF_027270795.1 Streptomyces sp. ActVer | reverse complement strand
CTCCTGGCACCGGCGGCGATCGGCGTGACCGTCGCGGCGACGCGCGCTCCGCCACTCCGCATGACCGTGCTCGATGAGCGCCCCGCCGACCGCGCTGCCCTGGCGGACCTCACCGTGCGCGTCACCAACCTCGGCGGCGACGACCTGCGGCCCCACTTCACCCTGACCACGGGTCAGGGCATGTCCCGCTACTGGTCGGTGGCACGGGGCCCGACCGTCCTCGCCCGCCGCACGTCGGCGACGTACGAACTCCGGCCGCCCAGCGCAGAGTTCACGCTTCCCCGACACGGCGTACGGATCCGGTTGCGCGCCTTCACGGGGGCGCCGATGACGCTGTCGAGCACGGACGTACGGGTCGAGCCCTGACCTTGGGAGGGTCAGGGCTCGGCCTGGTCAGGACAGGGCCCCCGAGGTCAGGTCGTCGCGGTCGCCGCGGTCAGGCCTTGGCCTCGGCCGTCTCGGGGGCGGCGTCCGGCGCGGTGCCGGGCTCCGGCTCGGCGGCCGTCTTCGGGACCGGAATGAAGAAGGCGACGGCCGCGGCCACGAGGGCCACACCGGAGCCAATCAGCATGGCGACCCGGAACCCGTCCTCGGACGGCAGGGCGAACCCGCCGAAGTCCGTGGTCATCTGGGCCAGGACCACCGCCATCACGGCGGCCGACACGGAGCTGCCGATCGAGCGCATCAGCGTGTTGAAGCTGTTGGCGGAGGCCGTCTCCGACTGGGGCACCGCGCTCATGATGAGGGCAGGCATCGCGCCGTACGCGAAACCGACGCCGGTGTTGGCGACGATGGTCACGGCGAGCAGACCCACGGGCGAGTCGGTGCCGATCATCGGCAGGGAGATGCCGTAGCCGAGGGAGATGATCAGGGCGCCGATGGTCAGGGTGACCTTGGGGCCGCGGGCGGCCGAGACCTTGGCGCCGATCGGCGACATCACCATCATCATCAGGCCCGCGGGGGCCATCCACAGACCCATGGCCAGCATCGACTGGCCGAGGCCGTAGCCGGTGGCCTCGGGCAGCTGGAGCAGTTGGGGCACGACCAGCGACTGGGCGTACATCGAGAAGCCGACCAGGATCGAGGCGACGTTCGTCATCAGCACCTGCGGGCGGGCGGTCACCCGGAGGTCGACCAGCGGCTCACGCGTCCGCAGCTCCCACCAGCCCCAGGCCAGCAGGACGACGACCGCGGCGCCGAGCAGTCCGAGGGTGGTGCCGCTTCCCCAGCCCCAGTCGGCACCCTTGGAGACGCCGAGGAGCAGACAGACGAGCGCGACGCCCAGGCCGACCGCGCCGAGCAGGTCGAAGCTGCTGCCCGCGGCGGTGTTCGCCCGGCCGACGGGCACGACGAACCAGATCAGGGTGCCGACCGCGAGGGCCAGGGCGGCGACGACCCAGAACAGCACGCGCCAACTGGTGTTCTCGGCGATCGCCGCGGAGAACGGCAGGCCGAGCGCACCGCCCACACCCATGGACGCGCTCATGATCGCGATGGACGAGCCCAGCTTCTCCTTCGGCACCACGTCGCGCAGGAGGCTGATGCCCAGGGGCACCACGCCCATGCCGAGGCCCTGAAGACCGCGTCCGGTGATCATCGGGATCACCGATGAGGACAGGGCACAGACGATCGAGCCGACGACGAGCGGTATCAGCGAGGCCAGGAGCATGCGCCGTTTGCCGTACATGTCCCCGAGGCGTCCCGCGACGGGCGTCGCCACCGCCGCGGCCAGCAGCGTGGCGGTGATCACCCACGAGGCGGTCGAGGCGCTGGTGTCGAGCAGCTTCGGCAGGTCCCCGATCAGCGGCACGACCAGGGTCTGCGTGAGCGCGGCCACGATGCCCGCGAAGGCGAGGATGCCGACGACACCGCCTGAACGGGACTCGGCCTTGGGACTGTCAGGACTTTCCACGGGGGGCTCTCCCTCTTGCGCTTCCGGATCACGGCGGGCGCGACGCACTGCACGGCAGGAATGCGGCATGCATAGAATGTGCATCGTACATGCCCAGTGCATCATGCATATCGCCCGCGGTGCCGCCCCCAACCGGCGATGCAGTGCGGTGCCATGCCTCGCCGCGCGGACCAGGAGGGGACGCCCCAGCAGGTCCAGAACACCGAACCAGGAGCCAAGGAACCCCGCATGGACAAGCCGACACCCCTGGTCGAGTTCGAGGCCATGCTGCTGGGGCGCCACATCCACCTGCTCACCCCGCACGCACGGGGCCTGAACGGGCGGCTCGACCGCAGCGCCTATCTCCTGCTCAGCCGCATCCGGGCGGAGGGACCGATGTCCATCGGCCGGCTCAGCGCCGCCTTCGGCCTGGACGTCTCCACGCTCAACCGGCAGACCGCCGCCATGCTGCGGGCCGGCGTCGTCGAGCGCATCCCCGACCCGGACGGGGGCGTCGCCCGCCAGTTCGCCATCACCGCCGAGGGCGAGCGACGCCTGACCGCCGACCGCGCCGAGAACATCCGGGGGCTGGAGAAGGTGGTGGCCGACTGGACACCCGAGGAGGTCGCCGAGTTCGCGACCCTGCTCAGCCGCCTGAACCGAGACGTCGAACGCTACGACGGGCGCCCCTGGCCGCGGAGTTGAGATCGGGGCTCCCGTGACGGCCGCGCGGCGCGTCCGGCGCCCGGACACGGGAGTTACGAGGCAGCCTCACAACTCCCGTGTCCCATACCCCGTTTCCCGCACCGAGGCTGCCGGACTCAGCCCCTGGGGACGGCCGAGGGAGGACCGCCCACCGGGCCCCGGACAGCAGCGTCCGTCAGCTCCTTCACCCGGGCGGCGGGCACCGGAACGCCAGGGGTCTCGAAGAACCAGCGCCCCGTCTCTTCCTCGCTCAGCCCCTCGGGCCGCTCCGCCATGTACGGCTGGACGTAGACCGGGGTGTTGGGTTCGCCGCGCCAGCTGTCGGCGAGGGACCCGATATCGACGGCGTCGTACCCGAGGACGTCGAGGAGCCGGGCCACGTCCGCCTTGGCGGCCGGGTCGTCACCGGCGACGGGCAGGGCGCTGCGGTCGGCGGCACCGGCGGTCCGGGCGCTGGTGAACAGGCGCCGGAAGTCGATGTTGTTGAACGCCTTGACCAGGCGCGCACCCTCCAGATGCCGCTGCACGAGGGCGCTGGAGGTCAGCTCCCCCGAGTCCAGCTCGGCGTTGTGGCCGTCGCGGTCCGGGTAGTAGTTCATCGTGTCGATCACCGTCCTGCCCGCCAGGGCTTCCACGGGCAGCCGGTCGTAGGCGCGCAGCGGGACGGTCGCCACCACCAGGTCACCGGCCCGCGCGGCTTCGGCGGGCAGGGCGGCGCGGGCACGCTCGCCGAGCTCGTCGACGAGGTCGGCGAGGGTGTCCGGGCCACGCGAGTTGCTCACGACGACGTTCAGTCCGGCGGCGACGGCGAGGCGGGCCGGCGCTCCGCCGATCATGCCGCTGCCGATGAGTCCAAGAGTCTGGGTCACGGTGTCGGATCTCCCTTTCCACGCATACCGATGACAATCAATGGCAAACGTGAAACTCAGCGTCACACATGCCACCAAGACTCTCTCCTGCGATCCAGGGTCGGTCAAGCGGTACGATCACGGGGTGAGTGGAGCGGCGCGTACGAACACACGAGACATCGCCAGGGCCGCCGTGCGGGCCGAACTGGCCCAGGTGGCCTTCGAGTTGTTCCGTCAGGAGGGCTTCGCCAAGGTCACCCTGGACGACCTGGCGGCGGCTGCCGGGGTGTCCCGCAGCACCTTTCTGCGCTACTTCGGCACCAAGGAGGACGCGGTCCTGGGCGCCTTCAACGCCCACGGAACCCAGGTCGCCGACGCCCTACGGGCCCGCCCCGCCGACGAGGACGACTGGACGGCCCTGCGCCGGGCCCTGGACACCGTCGTCGAGCGCTACCGCCTGGACCCGGCCGGCTCCCTGGCGATGACACGCCTCGTGCAGGACACCCCGGCCCTGTGCGCCCGCCAACTGGAGAAGCAGCACGGCTGGCGCCCGGCCCTGACCGAGGCCCTCGCCGAGCGCGACGACTCCTCCCGGTCCACGACACTGATCCGATCCGTACGGGCCGCCGCCGCCCTGGACTGCCTGAACGTCGCCCTGGACCACTGGACGGCCTCCAACGGCCACCTCGACCTGGTCGACCTCCTGGACGAGGCCTTCACCGCACTCGCACCACACTGAGCACGGCGCACTCGACGGCCGCGCGCACCACGACAGCGGCTACGCGAACCCAGAACTCCCCCGATTCAGCCGGTTCAGGCACCCTTCGAGACGGGCTCCAGAATCGCCACGCACTCCACGTGGTGCGTCATCGAAAAGGTGTCGGCCTGGGTGAGCCAAATAAAATACCAGGTCAGAGCCGGTTTATCGGCTCACTGTCCCGCGTGCGGGCGCCCAGAGCGTCGGACGAGCGTCATGACCAACAATCCGCCCCTCCTCTTCGGGCGGAACAGGCTGCCACGACCAGCTCGCCTGCACGAGCTCGCTGCCGCTCACTCCGGAGGCAGGCTCGCGCATCATGACCCGCGCCACTTCTCCGGCCGCCATACTGGAGCCATGCCCTCCAGCCCACAGCACCCCGCCCCCACGCCGAGCGACCTGTCGGCCGCGGTCGCCGAGGACCTCGCGCTGTACCGGGAGAAGTTTCGGCGTCGTCTGCCGGAATCGCTGGACGAGCTGCACGGCCCCACTCAAGGAGTCATCGAGCTACCTCTGCACGTGGCCTGGTCCGGAATGACCTCGTACGACTTGAGTAAGCCTCGCCAGCGCATGGGCTTGTACCGCACCATCCTGCACGAAGGCCTGCGCGACGACCTGCCCCGCTACCTCAACCAGGACCTGCTCCTCCAGCTGTGGCCGGTACTGCGCACCCTCGTCGGGCGCACCGTGCGCACCGTATGGGAAGACTCCTTCCCGCAGCTCGCCTCCCGTACCCGGGCAGCCGCGTGACGGACATGCCGGAGCTGCACACACGGCTGCTGGCGGATGTGATCGCGCTCGGTTCCCCGTACCCCTTGGTTCTCACCGGCGGGTACGCCGTACGGGCGCACCACCTCGTCAACCGCCCGAGCCAGGACCTCGATGTCGCCACCGAGAATCCGGCCCCCATGGCCGACATCGCGGCCACGCTCCGCGCCGGCCTGGAAGCCCGCGGATGGAAGGTGCACGCGCTGGAGACCGCCCCGCTGTCCGCCCGCTTCACCGTGACTGACCCAGCCACAGGGCAGGAGTGCGAAGTCGACATCCTCAAGGAGATCTTCTGGCGGCCGGTCGCCCAGAGCCCGTACGGACCCGTCCTCGCCGAGGAGGACGTGATCGGGACCAAGGTCCGCGCCCTGGCCGACCGTGGAGCGCCACGCGATCTCATCGATGTGTTCGCAGCATCCCGCCGCTGGACCAATGCCGAGCTTGAGGAGTTCGGCCGTCGCCACGCCCGTGGCCGCTTCGAGCGCGAGGATCTTCAGTCGAACCTCACGGGCGCCGAGTGGACCGACGACGAAGCCTTCGCCGCCTATGGGCTCGAAGACGCCACCATCACCGCTCTCCGCACATGGGCCTTGGAGTGGGCCGAAGACCTCGCCACCCGGCTCCATGAAGAGGCCGGTGACCCGGACATCGACTGATCGCGTCCGGACGGGATCACAGCTGCAAAACGAGGTCGCGAGCTTGTCACACCGAGCATGCCGGGCAAGCTTCGGCCCCATCGGGGACCGGTCACCAATTGGGGTCGTCCCTCGTGCGCCCCTTCGAACTGGCCTCCAGGGTCTCGGCCGTAGGGAAGGCGGCGCGAACAGGACAGCGCGCCGCCGGGATACGTACGCCGGGCCCGGCGTCAGCCGGACGCGCGGCCCGTCATGGGACGGCCCTCGCCGGGATGTAACTCGCCGTGTCTGGTCGGCTATCGGGCAAGGTGAAAGGGCCGTCCTTGAACTCGTCGTCGAGGGCCCGGTACCCAGCGGCAAGCAGCGGGTCCGCGTACACGCCGGTCGCCTCGGCCAAGGCGCGGGCCTCGGCCCGGTCCGTGCGTAGGTTTGCCAGGCGGCGCAACACCTCGTCGGGGTCACCCAGTTCGCCATGCAGGAGATGTGCTCGGCTGACCAAGAGCGGCCAGCCGCCGGTCAGCTCGTGGAGACGGTCCAGGCGGTCCTCCGTGTGGAACATGTTGACACGCTGAGCCCAGCCCCGCAGGCTGCGGCGGTCGTGACGGCGCAGGACCACCGGGGCTGCCGAGGTGGGCTCGGTTCCCATCAGCAGGGTCCGCCACAAGGCCAGTTGGGTGGTGTCGGTGACGAGGACGACCGCGCGGGTGACTCCCGGGGTGACGGGCAGCAGCGTCTCGGCCAGATCGACGGCCTCTCGGCAGGTCTCAGGCCGAACCGGGTCCCGGTAGTTGACGAAGTCACTGATGACGACACGGCGTTCGCGAGGGCGCCCTCCGGTGAGCTCCTGCTTGTAGACGCTGGGCTTGCCGACGGGTGGCAGCGTCCAGCCATCGATCCGTCCGGCGATCGTACGCAAGGTCCGGGCGACGTCGGTGACTCCGGTAGCAGATGTGCCGAGGACGACCCTGGTCCGGCTGGACCGCTCGCCCTAGAGGTCGTCGAGCTGAGTGTTGGTCAGCGGAGCCGGCTGGCCGTCGGGGAGTTCTGGGCGGCCTTCCTGCACGATGCGTTCCTGGAGTTCACAGTCCTGTTCGGCCCTGAGCAGGCGGGCCTCCACCTCGTGGGGAGGTCCCGATCATGCGCAGGGGTCCGCGCAGATGCCAGCCCAGGCCGTCGTGGTTGGGCGCGAGGATACCGAGCCCGACCATCTCGGAGAGGTACGCGCGGAAGCCCTCGGTGTCGAGCTGTTCGAACCCCTTGCGCCAGTACGTCTCGCACTCCTCGCGCAGCTCGGTGTCGCTCAGCCGCACCTCGAGGCGGTTGCCCGCAAACAGTCCACGCCGGGAGCGACGTTGCCGCGAGTGCCCGCCGCGCGGCGACGACCCTTCCGAGGACTCCAGTCAGGCGTGCTCCGCCGTGCGCTCGATCCGGTCGAGGAGTCGGTGGTGTCGGGCTGCGTGGGCGAAGTCGGGCACCTCGGAGCCGCTCTCCGTCAGGTCGCGCTGGATCTGGGCGTAGGCGGCGCCGACGTTGTATGCGGGGGTGCCGCGAAGCCCTTGGAGCGCGGGGTCGAAGTACCGCTCGGGTGCGGTGAGGCAGCTCAGTTCGGCGTCGGATCCGTGCGCCCCGGCGATGCTGAACTCGCCAACCTGGAGGTGTCCGGTGTCGCCGGTCATGACCAGGTCACCGTCCGTTCCGTTGATCTCCCAGTGGAAGTTGGTGCCCCGGGACTGGCCGCCCCGGTAGTGCACGGAGGCCACCGCGCCGGAGGAGAGCACGCCGGCGAACACCACCTGGTCGGCGACGTTCGGCCGGAAGGCCCGGCCGGTCTGCGGGTCCCTGACTTCTCGGTGGCGGGTGGCGGTGACGGTGGTGACCTTCCCGACATCGCCGAGCACCATGGTCAGTGCGTCGAGGGTGTGCCCGAACGGGATGGTCAGCATGGTTGCGCCGTTGGCGCGGTCCAGTAGGTAGGCACCGTCCTCGGAGAAGACCGCTCCCCAACTCCCGCCGGACGCTACCAGGCTGGTCGAGAGCACCTCGCCGACATATCCGTCGGCGACCAGGTCGCGCAGATGGTGCACAACGGGGGCGGACCGGGCCTGCAGCCCGGTGAAGGTGCGCAGTTTGCGTTCGGCAGCGGCGGTCGCCAGCTCCTCGGCCTCCGCGGTGCCGTTGCCCAGCGGCCACTCGGAGAGCACCATCTTCCCTGCGGCCAGGGCGGATTGGATGATCTCCCGATGGTCCGGCACCTTCACGGTGACCACCACCAGGTCGACCCCGTCGGCCGCCGCCAGCTCTCCGGCCGTCCCGAAGGACTGCGCGACTCCGTACTTCTCCGAAGCCTGCCGCGCGGACTCGGCGCTGCTCGCCGAAAGTGCGCGCAGTTCCAAGCCGTCCAGCTGTTGCAGCGCGGGCAAGTGGGCCTGAGAAGCCCAGCCGCGCCTGGCGGAAAAGACCGACGATGCCCACGCCAATGGGCGTCTGGTGGGGGGATGACATGGTGAGACTCCTACACAGAGCGACAAACTGTTCGACAATGACGGGTCACCGCGTCGGCCCCCGTCCCTCCTCACATGAAAATTGCGCGGTTCAGGCGGACAAGGTATTCCGCGTCTGGTTGCCCGCCGGCCGCGAAGCGTTCCTGGAGCACGGCGAGCCCGAGGTCGCGCCGCTTCGGTGATCGGGCCGGCCGCGGACGCGGTGGTGCGGGTGAGTAATGGCGGCCTCGCCGAAGTGAGCGCCGTTCGTCGTGTGTGTTCGCGGCGTGCCGACGCCCCCGCCCTCGGGTCGTTGCGTGCGCGAGAGTCGCGTCGGGTGTCTCAGCGGTGGGCGGCGCGGTTCATCTCGACGACGTCGTCGACGGTGGGGTTGGCCGGGAGGGCGGCGAAGCGTTCCGGGAGGCTGTCGCGGATGGCCGCGTCCTTGACGCGGTCGGCCGCGGCCAGGGCCACCGGCAGTTCGTCGAGAGTCAACTCGGTGCAGTAGGCGGGGCTGTTCGGCTGCTGGCGCCAGGAGTCGGTCAGTGTGCCGGCGTCGTAGGGGTCGAAGCCGGTGTCGTCCACGAGCTGCATGGCCACGCGCCGCGCCTCCTCGGAGTCGCCGGCGACGGGGATGGCGAGGCGGCCGGGTGTTCCGGCCGGGACGCCCTTGGTCCGCTGGGTTTCGGCCAGGGCGGCGTTCCACGCCTTGACCACGGGGCGGCCGAGCAGCTCGGCGGTGTACGCGCTCTCCACCTGGCCGTTGTCCACCGCCCCGATCGGCTCGGTGAGCATGCCGGGGTAGTAGTTCGAGGTGTCGATGACCACCGTCTCGTCGGGCACCGACGCGAACAGGTCCGCCAGTTGGCCCGCCACCCCGAACGGGATCGACAGGACGATGACGTCCCGGCCCTGGACGGCGGCGTCGGAGAGGTCCGCCGCGCGGGCCCCGGACTCCAGCACCTCCGCCCGGACGGCCTCGGGGCCGCGGGCGTCGGCCACCTGGACGTCGTGACCGGCCGTGCTGAGCTTGGCGGCGAGGTTCCCGCCGATGGCACCAGCGCCTATGACGGTAATTTTCATGATTTGTCCCTTGAGAGGTTGTGCCGCCCCTGGGGGCGGCGCGATGTGACGGCCGTGCGGTGGTGGCACCGGCCTTGCTGGGGCGAGGCCGGTGTCTGGCGTTTTACGCCTCGGTGTCCCGCTCCCGGTAGCCGCTCGCGATGAGCGTGCGGAGCCGGTCGAGCGACTCCTCCTCGGTGCCGGTGCCCTTGATCCAGGCAACGGAACAGGCCGCGAGGAACAGGTCGTGCCCCCGCACCGACGCGCGCACGCGCCCCGCGAGCTGCGCGGCTCGCAGGTATTGATCGGTGGCGGAGATGAGGATGTCGCAGGGAATGGTGAGCGGGTTGTCCGGCTCCTGCGCCCGGGCCGCGGCCATGAGCGGGTCCGGCAGCCCGCTGAAGGCGCTGAAGTACTCCTCCATCGCCCGCAGCCACTGCTCCAGCGCCTCGGCCGGGTCACCGAGTTGCTCGATGTCCGCCTGGCGGGCCACGAGTTCCTCGGAGCGGGTCTGCAGCACGGCCGCCAGCAGCGCCTCCCGGGTGGGGAAGTGCCGGTACAGGGTGGCGGGTCCGACGCCCGCTTCCTTGGCCACCGCCTCGAGGGAGGTGCCGACCCCGTGCTGCAGGAAGTGACGCTGCGCGGTCTCCAGAAGGGCCGCGCGGTTGCGCTGGACGTCCGCGCGGGGCTTGCGCCCCCGCTGCTCACCGGCGCTCATGCGCCCTCCTGCCTGCCGTGATCCTGCGGCCGCATCAAAACGGATGCTGCCTCCGTACGTATTCGAGAGTAAAGCGGAGGCAGCATCCGGTCAAACCGGCGGCCCGACCACGGGAGTGCGGGGGCCGACATATCTGGCCGCAGAGCGCAGGGCAGAAGCCGTGCCGGCTGCACCATTCCAGGGTGCCCTTGTCCGGCCCCTGCCGCGCGAGCCCCGTCCGGGACGTCAGGGCGTGAGCTCCTCGTGTCCGATGACGGAGAGCAGTTCGAGTTTGCTGTGGCTCTCCGTGCCGGGGCGGGTGGTCAGCACCACCAGGGTCTGGGCGCGGTTCTCGGTGAACAGGAGCTGGGCATCGACGTCGATGCGGCCGAGTTGGGGATGGAGGATGGTCTTGCAGTCGTCGTAGCGTCGGGCCACCTCCTGAAGTTCCCACATGCGGACGAACTCAGGGCTGTGTTCCTGGAGTTCGGCGAGGATCCGGGCGGCTCGGGGGGTGTCGCTGCCGGATGTCAGCGCGGCCCGCAGGCGTGCCGCCTGGGCGCGGCCGTGGCGCTCACGGCTTTCCTCGGGAACCATCAGGCGCTCGACCGGGTCCATGAACCAGCGGTAGTAGCCGCTGCGGGCGAGGCCGGTGTGGCGGGTCTGGTCTCCGAGGAGCGCGATGGCCAGCGGGTTCATTGCGAGGGTGTCGAGCAGGTCGGTCTGCACCATGGCCGGGGAGTCGTCCAGGCGGTCCAGGACCCGCAGCAGCGTCGGGCTGACATGTTCGGAGCGGTGGAAGCGGGCCGGGGCGTTGTGGCCGATGAGGACGAAGAGATGGTCGCGCTCGTCGAGGGACAGCCGCAGTGCCCGGGCGAGAGCTGTGGTGATCTGGACGGAGGGCTGCGGGGCACGTTGCTGTTCCAGCCGGGCGTAGTAGTCGGTGGACATGCCGGCGAGCTGCGCGACCTCCTCGCGGCGCAGCCCCTGCGTACGCCTGCGCGCTCCCTCGACCAGCCCGACGTCACGGGGCCGCAGCGCCTCACGCCGGTGGCGCAGGAATTCCGCCAGTTCCTTCTTGTCCATGCCGTCCATCCTCGCCGCAGCCCGCCCGGCTATCCAGAGACCGCCGATCCATGGCTGAGCCCTCCCCTCTGACCCCTGCGAAGCCGCTCGTACGGCCGACGCCGAAGCGCTCGCGGCGAGAGGCCCCGATGATCACCTGACCTGCATGACCCGCTGGGAAAATCGCCGGCTGTCGGCGGAGCGACGCAGGCCGTCGGTCTGGAAGACGGCCCGCCGCGATGGTCTCCGTCGAGGACGCCTGACGCTTTGGACGAGCCCCGAGCCTCGTCGCCCGGCCTGGCCGATACGACGAGGTTCACCGTGTGACGGCGCTCGCGTGCTGCTGCTTCCCGTCGGAAACAACAGGTCGGTCAGCTGCCGCTGATCATGGCGAGGACGTCGTCGTAGGTGCCGGTGGCCACCGCGTCGCGGATGAACCTGGCGGGCTCGACGACGATCTCCTTCGCGTCGGGCTTCTCGCGCAGCAGGTCGAGGGCCTGGGTGAGGAAGTCGTCCAACGGCATGGACTGGTCGCTGTCCTGCTGACCCATCAGGGTCGTGCGCACGCCCGGCGGGACCACCTCGATCACTTGGACGCCGGCGTCAGCACCGGTGAGCTGGATGCGCAGGCTGTCGGAGAAGGAGTGCAGTGCGGCCTTCGTCGCGCTGTAGGTCGGGGTGATCGGGAACGGTACGAACGCCAGCGCGGAGGTGACGTTCACGACGACCGCGTCGTCCTTGCCCACCAGCAGGGGCAGGAAGGCGTACGTCATCCGGATCGTGCCGAGCAGATTGGTCGCGACGTGATCCTCGGCGACCTGGAGTCCGGCCGGGTCGAGGAGGTTCTCCGGCAGCATGATGCCGGCGTTGTTGACCAGGACGTTCAGCCCCGGGTGGCTCGCTGCCACGGTCTCACGGGCCCGGGCGATCGAGTCGGGGTCCGCGACATCGAGGACGAGAGCGTCGATGCCGGGGTGCTCGGCCGTGATGTCGTCGAGGAGTTCCTTGCGCCGGCCGGCGACGATCACCTTGTTGCCGACCTCGTGCAGGCGCAGGGCCAGACCGAGGCCGATGCCCGAGGTGCCGCCGGTGATCAGGATCGTGTTGCCGGTCGTCTTCATGGGGGTCTTGCTCCTTCGGTACGGCGGGCCGGTGAGCGCCCGCGGCCTCGACCGTAGGAGCGCCCGCGCAGGGGCGGGAGAGGAAGGTTTATCCATGGATCGGCGGTCTCTGCCTGGTGGAATCGTCCCCGCACCGCACGTCTGTCAACGTGTCCCAACACGGCGAGGGACCCCCGCGACGTGGCCTGCCGCGCTTCCTCGCCATCCGCACCAGTGACCTGCCCAACGCCCGCCTACACGGGGACCGTCAACGAGCGGCGACGTCGAGGGCCTTGGCCAGCAGGGCACGGGAGTGCGCCCGGGCCGCGGGGTCCGCGATGATGTCCTGGACCATCACCTCGTCGACGCCGGTGGCCTTGGTCATCTGCTCCAGCTGATCCCTTACGGTCTGCGGGTTGCCGGCGATCTGGCGGGGCCAGCGGCCGTCGGTGGTGACGGTGGGGGTGTCCTTCTGTTCCTGGCTGAGTTCCCGCTCGGCCTCCTCGACCGTGGGAACCTGGGCTTTGGTCCCCTGGTGGGCCAGGCGTGCCATCAGGGCGGTCCTGGACCAGTTCAGGCGCCGCGCCTCGGCGTCGGTGTCGGCGACCACGGCGCTGACGGAGAGGATGCCGCGCCCTCCGGCTGGCCCGTTGGCTGCGGGTGCGGAGAACGCGCCGTGCCGCAGCAGAGCGCGGCCGGCGCCGTCGGGGTTGATGAAGCCCGCGAAGGCGTAGCCGAGGCCGAGTTCACCGGCCATGCGGGCGCTGTTGCCCGAGGAGCCGAGGATCCACACGTCGGGGCGCGAGGCGACGCCCACGGCCGGGTTCAGGCGCGCGAAGGGGTGGTCCGCGGGGAAGCCGCCGTTGAAGTAGGTGAGTACTTCCTGGACCTGCTCGGCGAAGTCGTCGGCGGGCGGTACGTCACGGTCGCGGCGCAGGGCGAGGTCGGCTACGGGGCCGGCGGTGGCGCGGCCGAGGCCGAGGTCGATGCGGCCCCGCCCGCCTGGAAGATGACCGGCTGGCCCTGCTCGGACGGCGGGATGGGCAGCGGGCCGCCCTCCGAGCAGGGGCAGCCGGTGATCTTCCAGGCTGGTGGCAGCTCGCACGGCCTCGGCCTGGCCGGGATGTACGCCAGCGGGATCATCGGTGCGACCTGGACCATCGAGGACGCGCGCGCTCAGCGGGCGACGATCCGTGAAGCGGCCGAACGATCCAGCCGAAACCCCGACGCGGTGAAGTTCTTTGCCGGCGTGCTGCCAGCCACCGCTCCCACGAAACGCGAGGCGCTGGGCCAGCGCATCGCGCTCGGCGGGCAGACGTTTCCTGACCAGGTCGGATACCTCGGTTCGACGCTGGGCATACCGCTCGACGCGGAGCAACTCCACAAGCCGCCGACCCCGAGCCAGCTGGCCGCTGCCGGGGCCAGTACGTCGGACCTCCGCGCGGGGCACGCGCTCGAGGTAGCACGCGGGGGGGTGGACTCTTCGGGACGTGCTGGCACACGGCGTCATCGACTATCACCCGGTCATCACTGGGCCGCCTTCAGAGGTCGCCGACCACATGCAGGAGTGGTTCGAAGCGGACGCAGTCGACGGGTTCTGGGTGGTGATGGACGTCTACAACCCCGGCGTGGACACCTTCGTCGACGAGGTGGTCTCCATCCTCCAGGAGCGTGGGTTGTTCCACCTCGACTACGAGACCAGCACACTGCGGGGCCACCTTGGCGTGCCGGACCAGTGCGGACTCGACCCGCGCCTGGCGTCCAACTCCTGAGCCCGCGTGCAGTCTGAGTTTGATCATTAACCTCGCTGCTGTTTCAGGCGGACGAGCCTCGTGACGCCCCATCAGAAGCAGCGTCGAACGAGCGTCAAGACACGTCCCCGCCGCCCCC
Source organism: Streptomyces sp. ActVer (assembly GCF_027270795.1). Taxonomy (NCBI): domain Bacteria; kingdom Bacillati; phylum Actinomycetota; class Actinomycetes; order Kitasatosporales; family Streptomycetaceae; genus Streptomyces; species Streptomyces sp. ActVer. Next base: position 7,694 of record NZ_JAPWHT010000146.1, on the reverse strand, counting down.
TCACGAAGCCGAGGCAGAGCGTTCATCGCCCGCACCCCGCTGTTCGAAGCAGCAGGTGAGGCATGTGGCGCGAGCCTGCGACGCACTCCACGCGATGGACTGAGGGAATCAGGTCGGGCACACCTCGACGCACCTGAGCAGTCCAAGAAAACCGCAGGTCAGAGCGCCCTTGAAGCCGGTTCGAGAATCGCCACGCACTCCACATGATGCGTCATCGGAAACAGATCGAACGCCCGCAGCGTCCGCACCCGGTATCCGCCCTCCCGGAAGTACGCCAGGTCCCGTGCCAGCGCGGCCGGATCGCAGGCGACGTACGCGATCTTGCGGGCGCCGAGGGAGGCCAGGTGCTGGACCGTCTTCTTGCCGGCGCCGGCGCGGGGCGGGTCGAGGACGATGAGGTCGACCTCGGTGATGCCGGTGCGCGGGAGGACCGTCTCGACCTTGCCCTGTTCGATGCGGACGCGGTCGAACGCGGCGAGGTTGTGCTTGGCGTCCTCCACCGCGCGCTTGCCGGACTCGATGCCGAGGACCGCGCCCTTGTCGCCGAGGCGGTCCGCGAGGGCGCCGGCGAAGAGGCCGACGCCGCAGTAGAGGTCGAGGGCCATGTCTCCCTTGCGCGGGAGCAGGCCCTGCATGACGGCCTTGACGAGCGTGTCGGCCGCCATCGGGTGGACCTGCCAGAAGCCGCCGCTGCCGACCCGGTGCGTACGGCCGTCGGCGCGCTCGCGGACGAAGGCACGGCCGTGGACCCGGTGGATACCGCCGTCGTGCTCCTCGACGCGCATCACGGAGACGGGCTTGTCGAGTTCGACGAGGGGCAGACGGGCGCCGGGCCGCGGTTCGAGGATCACCATGCGGTCCTGCGAACCGGTCGCCGCGATCGCCTCGACCGACTCCATTCCGGACCAGTCGCGCTCCTCGATGCCCAGCTCGGAGACCCCGGGCGCGGCGATCATGCAGTGCTCGATCGGCTCGACCTCGTGCGAACGGTGGCGGCGCAGACCGGCGTTGCCGTCCTCGTCGACCGCGTACTGCACGCGCGTACGCCAGGCGGGTACCTCACCGGCGGGCAGCTTGTCGCCCTCGGCCGGCATCACCGTGCCGTCCCAGCCGGCCTCCTCCGGGGTGAGGCCCGCGAGCCGCTGGAGCTGCTCGGCGACGACCTCGCCCTTGAGCCGCCGCTGGGCGCCCGGCTTGGCGTGCTGCCAGTCGCAGCCACCGCAGCGGCCCGGACCGGCGTACGGACAGGGCGCCTCGACGCGGTCCTTGGACGCCTCCAGCACGGTCACCGCGTCCGCCCGCAGGAAGCGCGAGTCCTCCTCACCGTCCGTCACCCGCGCGACGACCCGCTCGCCGGGCAGCGCGTGCCGTACGAAGAGGACCTGGCCGGCGTCCGTACGGGCGATGCAGTGCCCGCCGTGCGCGACGGGGCCGATCTCGACCTCGTACTCCTGACCCACGAGCGACCCCGCCGGCGATTTCTTCGGTTCTGCCTGCATGGCGGGGTGACTCCAGATGCGAAATGGGGAACGGCCGGACAACAGCCCACCAGTCTACGTGGACACCGCCCGGCCGCTCACCACGAGCCCGTAGGCCCCCCTGCCCCCCTGCTTCTCAGCTCTTGGGGGACGACGACTCCTTCGGCCGGTCCTCGGCCGGACCGCGCCGCACGGAACCCGGCGCGTTCCAGTCCTGCCGCTTGCGGGCCCGCTTCCTGGCCACCTCGGACGACTCCAGCTGGTACGGCACGGACGTCACCATCACGCCCGGTGTGAACAGCAGCCGCCCCTTGAGCCGCAGCGCGCTCTGGTTGTGCAGCAGCTGCTCGTACCAGTGGCCGACCACGTACTCGGGGATGATCACCGACACCGCGTCGCGCGGGGACTCACGGCGCAGCCCCTTCACGTACTCGATGACCGGCCGCGTGATCTCGCGGTACGGCGAGTCGAGGACCTTCAGCGGTACGTCGATGCCTCGCCGCTCCCACTCCTCGCGCAGGGCCTTCGTCTCGGCCGGGTCGACGTTGACGCTGAGCGCCTCCAGGGTGTCGGAGCGCATCAGCTTGGCGTACGCGAGGGCCCGCAGCGTCGGCCGGTGGATCTTCGAGATCAGCACGACGGAGTGGACGCGGGAGGGGCGCACGCTGTCGTCGGACGGGCCCTCGGGCGCGGCGATCTCCTCGGCGACCCGGTCGTAGTGCTTCCGGATCGCGGACATCGTGGCGTAGAAGATCACCATGCCGAGCAGTGCGACCCAGGCGCCGTGCGTGAACTTGGTGACGAGGACGACGACCAGGACCAGGCCGGTGAAGAAGGCGCCGAACGCGTTGATGGCCCGGGAGCGGACCATCTGGCGGCGCTTGGCCTGGTCCTTCTCGGTGGCCAGGTGGCGGTTCCAGTGCCGGACCATGCCGGTCTGGCTGAGCGTGAAGGACACGAACACGCCGACGATGTAGAGCTGGATGAGCCGCGTCGAGTCTGCGCCGTAGACCCAGACGAGCAGGATGGCCGCGCCGGCGAGCAGCACGATGCCGTTCGAGAAGGCGAGCCGGTCGCCACGGGTGTGCAACTGGCGCGGCAGGTAGCGGTCCTGCGCGAGGATCGAGCCGAGCAGCGGGAAGCCGTTGTACGCGGTGTTCGCGGCGAGGAAGAGCACGAGCGCGGTGGCAGCGGCGAGCACGATGAACAGGAAGCTGCCGTCGCCGAACACGGCCTCGGCGACCTGGGAGATCACCGGGTTCTGGACGTAGTCGGCGCCGACCGCGACCCCGTTCTTCAGCAGGTCGTGGGCCGGGTTCTCCGCCATGCGGACGTTGGTCGCCATGGCCAGGCCGATGATGCCGCAGAACATGGTGACGGCGAGCAGGCCCATGGCGGCGAGCGTGCTCGCCGCGTTCTTGGACTTGGGCTTGCGGAAGGCCGGGACACCGTTGGAGATGGCCTCGACGCCGGTGAGCGCGGCACAGCCGGAGGAGAAGGCGCGCAGCAGCAGGAAGACGAGGGCGAAGCCCGCGAGCCCCTGGTCCTCCGCCTTGATCTCGAAGTCGGCGGTCGGCGCCTTCATGGTGTCGTCCAGGACGAACCCGCGGAAGGCACCCCACGCGATCATCAGGAAGACGCCCACCACGAAGACGTACGTCGGGATCGCGAAGAGCTTCCCGGACTCCTTGACCCCGCGCAGGTTCATCAGCGTGAGCAGCACGATCACGACGATCGCGCAGAGCACCTTGTGTTCGACGACGAACGGGATCGCGGAGCCGAGGTTCTCGATGCCGGACGAGATCGACACCGCGACGGTCAGGACGTAGTCGACGAGCAGCGCGCTGGCGACGGTGAGGCCGGCCTTGGGGCCGAGGTTGGTGTTGGCCACCTCGTAGTCGCCGCCGCCGCTGGGGTAGGCGTGCACGTTCTGCCGGTAGGAGGCGACGACGGTGAACATCAGCACGACGACCGCGACGGCGATCCAGGGGCTGAAGCTATAGGCCGACACGCCCGCGATGGAGAGGACGAGGAGCACTTCCCCGGGTGCGTACGCCACGGAGGAGAGCGGGTCGGAAGCGAAGACGGGGAGCGCGATGCGCTTCGGCAGGAGTGTCTCTCCGAGCCGGTCACTGCGCAGTGCGCGCCCGATCAAGATCCGTTTGGGCACGTCGGTCAGTTTGGACACGCAGAGGATCGTAAGCGGTCGAACACGGCCACGCCCACCCTCCCCCGCCCTCGGCGTCGCTCGGAGGACGGAGCGCCCGTCCTTCGTCTGCCCTCCGAGTGAAATCCCGTACGGGCCCGGTTGCGGATTCCACCGCTGGGCAAAGCCGCATGCCTATATGAAAAAAGCCAAAACTTTGCCGCCCCTTGCCACTTCATGGAGGTTCCATGCACGCCACCGCGGAACTCATCGGCGCCGCCGCCGGACTCGTAGGCCTCGGGATCCTCACTCTCGCCAGCGTTCGCAGCATCAGCCGCCGCTGATCGCCGGGATCCCGCGGGCGATCGTGCACGGGGGTGCCCCCCGCGGACCGCGCGTGTGTAGCTTGGGCGTCGGTCTGAGACGCTGTCATAGCGTTTCAGCCTGATCAGCAACTTTTCACACCGGAAGGACGGTCGTGCACATCGTCATCATGGGCTGCGGAAGAGTGGGTTCCGCTCTTGCCCAGACCCTGGAGCAACAGGGGCATACGGTCGCCGTGATCGACCAGGACCCCACCGCCTTCCGACGACTGGGCTCCGGGTTCGGCGGCCGTCGTGTCACCGGCATCGGCTTCGACCAGGACACCCTGCGCGAGGCGGGCATCGAGGACGCCGGCGCCTTCGCCGCCGTCTCCAGCGGTGACAACTCGAACATCATCGCCGCCCGGGTGGCCCGCGAGATGTTCGGCATCGAGAACGTCGCGGCGCGCATCTACGACCCCCGCCGTGCCGAGGTCTACCAGCGGCTGGGCATTCCGACGGTCGCCACCGTGCGCTGGACCGCCGACCAGATGCTGCGCCGGCTGCTGCCGTCGGGCGCCGAGCCGCTGTGGCGCGACCCCACGGGCGGGGTGCAGCTCGCCGAGGTGCACGCGTCCACGGCGTGGGTCGGCCAGCGGATCAGCCGGCTCCAGGAGGAGACCGGTGTGCGTGTGGCCTTCCTCACCCGGCTGGGCGAGGCGGTGCTGCCCACCTCGCAGACGGTGCTCCAGGAGGGCGACCTGGTGCACGTGATGATGCGTACGGACGACGTCGAGAAGGTCGAGGCGTCGTTCGCCGAGGGCCCTGAGGAAGAAGGCGGTCACTGATGAGGGTCGCCATTGCCGGTGCCGGTGCGGTGGGCCGCTCGATCGCGGGCGAGCTCCTGGAGAACGGGCACGAGGTCCTGCTGATCGACAAGGCGCCGACCGCCATCTCGGTCGAGCGCGTCCCGCAGGCGGAGTGGCTGCTCGCCGACGCCTGCGAGATCACTTCGCTGGACGAGGCCGCGCTGCAGCGGTGCAACGTGGTCATCGCGGCGACGGGCGACGACAAGGTGAACCTCGTCGTGTCGCTCCTCGCCAAGACGGAATACGGGGTTCCGCGGGTCGTCGCACGCGTCAACAACCCCAAGAACGAATGGCTGTTCAACGAGTCGTGGGGCGTGGACGTCGCCGTCTCGACCCCCCGTCTGATGTCGGCCCTGGTCGAGGAGGCGGTGAGCGTCGGCGACCTGGTCCGCCTGCTCCGCTTCAGCCACGGCGACGCCAACCTCGTCGAGCTCACCCTGCCCCCGGAGTCGGCCCTGGCCGGCACCCAGGTCGGCGAAGTGGCCTGGCCCGAGGACACGTCCCTCGTCACCATCATCCGCGGCACCCGGGTCCTGACCCCCACCCGGGAGGACTCCCTGGAAGCAGGCGACGAACTCCTCTTCGTGGCGGCCCAGGCCCGCGAGGAACAGCTGGAGGACCTGCTGTCGGTACGCCGCGAGGAGACGACGGGCTGACGACGGACGGCTGGCGGCTGACGGCTGGCGGCTGGCGGCTGGCGCACGGAGACAAATGGAGGGGCGCTCGGAGATGTCTCCGAGCGCCCCTCCATTTTCAGCTTGGTCGGGCTCCACGTCTCAGCCTGGCCCGGCTCTACGTCTAAACCCGGTCCGGCACCATCCAGCCCGTCCGGCGTTTGAGGACGAGGCCGTTCAGGCCGATGAGCGGGGGCCTGGGGGCGGCAGCCCCCCAGCGGCCCACACGGGCACCGGGCGCCTAGTCGGCAGACCGAGCGGCAGCTTCCCGCTCCTTCTCGGCCCGCTCCTCCGCCTCCATCTCGGCGAAGACATCGATCGGCGGCGGAGCCTTCGCCAGGAAGACCCATGTGAGCCAGACCGCGAGCAGGAAGGGCGGGATCTTCAGCGCGATCAGGACCCAGCCGAACTGAGTCGTGTCGGCCCACCAGTACAGCGGGAACAGGATCGCGCACTTGGCGAGCAGGATGAGACCCCAGGCCCAACTGGCCTTCGCGTACGCCGTCTTGCGCCCAGGATTACGCGTACGCCAGGAGAGGTTCTCCTTGAAGACCGGGCCGAGAATGAGCCCGATCAGCGGAACTCCCGCAAGCGTGGTGATGATGTAGGCGAGGGCGAGTCCGAGCGTGTAGAGCATGCCGGGCAGATAGAAGTCCTTCGCGTTGCCCGTCATCATCGCGAAGACCACGCCGAAGGCCACACCGAAGACGCCGCTGAAGGCGTGCTTGACGGTGTCCTTCATGACCAGGCGGACCACGACCAGCAGGATCGAGACACCGAGGGCCGCGATGGCGGCCGAGTGCAGGTCCTTGTTGATCGTGAAGATCGTGACGAAGAGCAGGCCCGGCAGGACCGTCTCGATCATGCCCCGCAGACCGCCGAACGCCTCGAAGAGCGCGGCCTCGGTCACCGCCCGCGAATCCCGCTGGGCGTCTTCGGTCGGCTTGTCGAGCGACGTCACCGGCTACTCCCGTCCGAGGGGTCTGAGTTCGTATTTGGGATTGAACAGCACCCGGCGGCCCCGGCTCATCGAGATCCGGCCCGATGCGATCAGCTTGCGCCCCGGTTCTATCCCCACTATGGAGCGCCTGCCGAGCCACACCACGTCCAGGGCGGCCGAACCGTCGAACAGCTCGGCCTCCAGGGCCGGGACACCGGCCCTCGGGCGCAGGGTGACCGTGCGCAAGGTACCAGTAACGGTGACCACCTGTCGGTCACGGCAGTCACCGATACGCGTACAGCCCGCGGTCTCCGTGTCCTCGCGCAGCTCCTCCGACTCCAGGTCCTCCTGGGACGAGGAGAGCCGGTCGATCATCCGCCGGAACCGGCCCGCCGGCTTTTCGGAACGAGGAACAGCGCTCATATCCGAAGCGTACCGGGGGGCGCTGACGTCTACGTACCCCTGGTGCCGCCACTCGAACCGGCGTACGACCCGAACCGGTCTCACTTCTCGAACCGATACCCCATCCCCGGCTCCGTAATGAAGTGCCGGGGATGCGCCGGGTCCGTCTCCAGCTTGCGGCGCAACTGGGCCATGTAGACCCGCAGATAGTTCGTCTCGGTGCCGTAGGAGGGGCCCCAGACCTCCTGGAGCAGCTGTTTCTGGCTGACCAGGCGGCCCGTGTTGCGCACCAGCACCTCCAGGAGGTGCCACTCGGTGGGGGTGAGGCGCACGTCGCGGCCGTCCCGGTTGACCTTCTTGGCGGCCAGGTCGACGGTGAAGTCCTCGGTCTCGACGATCACGTCGTCCTCGCCGCCCCCGGTGGGCTCGGCACGGCGGACGGCGGCCCTCAGGCGGGCGAGCAGCTCGTCCATGCCGAAGGGCTTGGTCACGTAGTCGTCGGCGCCCGCGTCGAGGGCCTCGACCTTCTCGTCGGAGGTGTGCCGGGCGGACAGCACCAGGATCGGCACACGGGTCCAGCCGCGCAGCCCCTTGATCACCTCGACGCCGTCCATGTCGGGCAGGCCCAGGTCGAGCACGACGACGTCGGGGTGCCGGGCGGCCGCGAGCTGGAGGGCGGTGGCACCGTCGGGGGCCGCGTCGACCTCGTACTTGCGTGCCTTGAGGTTGATCACGAGGGCTCGGGTGATCTGCGGCTCGTCGTCGACCACGAGGACGCGGGTCATGAAGCCTGCCTTTCCGGTTGTACGAGTGCTGCGACGTCCACGATGGGTGTCGGGTGGGCGGGGGCCGCCCTCAGGGTGAGGGCCATGGTGAGGCCGCC
>NZ_JAPWHT010000145.1:0-21636 GCF_027270795.1 Streptomyces sp. ActVer | reverse complement strand
CGCGCCGGGATGCCCGTCCGCAGCGGAAGACGCGAGGCCCGATTGCCGCGCTGACCGCATACGTGTGTCGTCGTAAGCTGCGGCCACACATCCCGCCACGTCCCCTCCGGCACGTGCCCCGTCAGGGGCGCTGGGAACGGCGCGAGCAACCCGGGACGGCCGGCACGTGGCGAACAGACCTCGGCCCCGGTTCTTTAGGGGCGCGGGGAACTGCGCAGTCTTTTAGGGGCGCGAGGAACTGCGCGACCAGCACCCACGCATCCGCAGACAAACACCCACCCCAGCCACCCCTACCCCTCCGCAATAACCACCGCAGAAGCCACCCCCGCGTCATGGCTCAACGACACATGCCACGACCGAACCCCCAGCTCGGCCGCCCGCGCGGCAACGGTCCCCGTAACCCGCAGCCGCGGCTGCCCGCTGCCCTCGACGTAGACCTCGGCGTCGGTCCAGCGCAGACCCCCCGGCGCGCCCAGCGCCTTGGCCAGCGCCTCCTTCGCGGCGAAGCGAGCGGCAAGGGAGGCGACACCCCGCCGCTCCCCACTCGGCAGCAGCAACTCGCTCTCCAGAAACAGCCGTTCGGCCATCCCGGGAGTCCGCTCCAGCGACGCCCGGAACCGGTCGATCTCGGCCACGTCGATTCCGACCCCGATGATGCTCATCCGGGCACCCTATTCCCGGCCAAGCTCCGCACCCGCCCGGAACAGGTCCTCCGCCCGCTCGACCGTTCCGGCCCGGTCGAGCCAGTCGTCGAGGCGAGCGTGGTCCGTGCAAGTGGTGATGCGCTCGCGGACATCGTCGGAAATGGAGAGCAGTCGTACTTCCAGCACGGCCAGAGTTCCCTTGGCCAGCCCCTTCGCCAGGCCTGCGGCATACCCTGAGGCCCACGGCTCGGCGTAACCGGGCGGCCACTTCTCAATCTTGCCCCGCAGATACGCGACTTCCCCGGGAGACAGCCCCTCCCGCTTGATGATCTCCTTGAACCTTCCGTGGAGTTCGGCCATGGCCTTCTCTGGCTGGAGCCCAAAAGCCATGGCCGCCGCGAGCGACATGGCAATGCCTGAGACCTCCTCTTGCAGCTCCGGGTTCAGGCTCTGCTGATCGTCTTGCAGGTCTGTCAACGCTCAGGCCTGTTCAGGACTGGTCCCCGGAACCTCCGGGTCCTCGGCGAACAGGTCCTCGGCAGCGGTGGCTGCCAGGGAACGGTCGAACCACAAGGCGAGGATGTCGAGGTCAGCACACGAGGTGATGCGCTCCCGCGTTGCCTCGGGGACGGGGATGCCGCGCTTCTCCAGGACACGCAGGATCAGCGAAGCACGGTCTTCGGTCTGGCCTTCGAGATAGGCCGTCTCACGGACCGTCCCCCGGCCGGGGAAGTAGCTGACGAACGACATGATTCCCTTCCAATCCTCTGCGGCTGGGGTGTTCCCCAGGTTGATTTCCAGGAACTCGAAGAAGTACCCAGCGGTCTCCGGGTCCGTTTCCTGGAGTTCTTGGAGGGCGCTGCCGATTGCCTCCAGTATGGCGCCGCACTCGGCGCTGCGGGCGTGTGCCAGGGCTGACAGCGCGGCCAGTGCGAGGTTCTTCGACACGGTCCTGACGTCGGTGATCACTGGCAGGTTGTCAGGCCCTGCGACCAGCGGATAGGTCCGCTGAGCAGTCCAGCCACGCGCGCCGCAGTCGAAAGGCCCGGCCGCCCACTTGGCCGTGGCCCTGTCCTGACAGACCACCAGAAGCAGCACGGGCAGTCCGTACTTCGCCTGGAGGTACGCGATGTAGTACCCCCAACTCGCTTCCTTGCCCGGGACCCTCTTCGACTGCGCCTCGATGGCGAGCAGGAAGTCCTCGCCGTCGGACGGGCCAACACGCAGCACCGTGTCCACGCGTCGCTCCAGCGGCCGAGTCTCCGTCACGTCCGTGGTGACAGCGTCCACAGTCGCCTTGGCAGGTATCGGAACGTCCAGCACCCCGAACACGGGACCCAGGATCTCGGGCCGCTCCTGGAAGATCCGGTGCATGCCCTCGTGAGCTGATGTGACCATGTGCGCAACCTAGGTTGATCAAGGGATGGGTTGTCCGGGTGATCGGGATGCGTTCACCCTTTCGGGGGGCGAGAAAACGTTCAGGCGACGGCAGCCAACTCGCACCACACGTACTTGCCGCGGTTGCCGAATCTGGACAGCGGCTGCCAGCCCCAAAGGTCCGAGCACGCGCGGACCAGTGCGAGCCCCCGCCCCTCCTCGGACTCACTGAGCTGCTCCAGCTTCCCCGGCGGCTCGGGCGGCTCCGGATCGGCGTCCCATGCCCCGATCCGCAGCACACCCGCCGACCAGCGCACCCGCAGGGCAGCGGGTCCCTTCGTGTGGCACACGGCGTTGGCGACCAGCTCGGTCGCGAGGAGTTCGGCGACATCTACGAGGCGGATCAGGCCGTGCATGGTGAGGATCAGACGGAGCGTGCGGCGGCAGATGGTGACGGCTCGGGGGTCGTTCGGGATGTAGAGGGAGTACTCCCAGGGTTCGGACCAGGTTTCGGACTCGCTTTCGGGCATGCGTGAACTCCGTTCGGGTGGTGGGGGGTTGCGCAGGGCTGGCGGTGGCTGTGCCGCAACCGTCATGGCAGGACGGTGCGGTGCGCTTCCGGAGGTCCGGCGTTCCGCAGAGTGTGCGTCGCGTCACTGACGGTAGATATAAATCTAGAGATGCGGCAAGTCGATCGCGTAATCTGACGCCGAACGAGTCGCGCCCGTAGGCGCGTTGAACCTAGGAGCGGTCGAGAGTCTTGAGGCGCGAACCAACGGCTCGCCAGCTGCGTCTGGCGACTGAGCTGCGGAGACTCCGCGAGGCGGCGGACCTCAACGCTCGCGAAGCAGCAGCACTACTCGGGGTGAGCCCCGCTCAGATCACTCACATCGAGTCCGCCCTCGCGGGCGTGAGCGAGAAACGGCTCCGCCGCCTTGCATCCCACTACGCCTGTACGGACAACGAGTTCATCGACGCCCTGGTCGCGATGGCCACCGAGCGGACACGCGGTTGGTGGGAGGAGTACCGGGGCTCGCTGCCCACTTCGTTCCTGGACCTGTCCGAGCTGGATCACCACGCCCGGTTCCGACGCGACGTGGCCATCCTGTTCGTGCCGGGGCCACTTCAGACGGAGGACTACGCTCGCGCGATCTTCTCCAACCGGGTTCCCGAACTCACCAACGATGAGCGGGAGCTGCGCGTCAGCCACCGCTTGGCACGCCGGGTGATCATCGAGGGTCCGTCCCCCATTCCGTACGAACTGCTGATCCACGAGGCGGCTCTGCGCATCAAGGTCAGTGACCGTGCCACTTCAAGAGCCCAGCTCTCCCGGCTCCTTGACCTGTCGGAGGCGGATCACATCACCGTCCGCGTCATCCCGTTCGATCTGGAGGGCTTTGCCAGGGCGGGCAGCACCATGACATACGTCGGCGGTCCCGTCCCCAAGCTGGACACCGTGGTGCGCGATGTTCCCCACGGCTCGGCCTTCACCGATTCCGAAGCCATGCTCGGCGTCTTTCGAACGCGCTTCCATAAAATCGAGGAAGTCGCGCTCAGCTCCAACCGATCGCGCGACTTCATCCACAGGCTGGCGAAGGAACTGTGAGGCACACCGTGGCCATCCCCGGCAACTGGCGTAAGTCGTCCTACTCCGATGGCGACGACGGCAACGACTGCGTGGAGATCGCAACCTCCCCCACCCATATAGCCATCCGCGACTCCAAGACCCCGGCCGCCCGCACCCTCACCTTCCCGACCGGAGCCTTCGCACCCTTCCTCTACAGCCTGAAAGACGGCTACTCCACCGTCACCGACTTCGCCAGGTTCCGAGGCTGATCCACCTCGTTGCCCCGAGCCGTCGCCAGCTCGCAGGCGAAGACCTGCAACGGCACGGTGGCCACCAGCGGCTGAAGCAGCGTCGGGGTGGCCGGGATCCGGATCAAGTGATCCGCGTACGGGACGACCGCCTCGTCCCCCTCCTCCGCGATGACGATGGTCCGCGCACCCCGGGCCCGGATCTCCTGGATGTTCGACACGATCTTGTCGTGGAGGACGGACCGCCCCCGAGGTGACGGGACGACCACCACCACCGGCAGATCCTCCTCGATGAGAGCGATCGGCCCGTGCTTCAACTCTCCCGCCGCGAAGCCCTCGGCGTGCATGTAGGCGAGCTCCTTGAGCTTGAGCGCGCCCTCAAGAGCCACCGGATACCCCACGTGCCGCCCCAGGAACAGCACGGTGTTCTTCGAGGCGAGCGACCGGGCCAACTCCCGCACCGGCTCCATCGTCTCCAGCACCCGCTCGACCTCGCACGAGATCCGGGACAGGTCACGCACCACCGCCTGGATCTCGTCGCCCCACTTGGTCCCGCGCACCTGCCCCAGGTACAAGGCCACCAGGTAGCAGGCCACCAGCTGCGTCAGGAACGCCTTCGTCGACGCGACCGCGACCTCCGGCCCCGCGTGCGTGTAGAGCACGGCGTCGGACTCCCGGGGAATCGTCGACCCGTTGGTGTTGCAGACGGCCAGCACCCGGGCCCCCTGCTCCCGCGCGTGCCGGAGTGCCATCAGCGTGTCCATGGTCTCCCCGGACTGCGAGATGGCGATCACCAGCGTCCGCGCGTCCAGGATCGGGTCCCGGTACCGGAACTCGCTCGCGAGTTCCACCTCGCACGGGATCCGGGTCCAGTGCTCGATGGCGTACTTGGCGATCAGCCCGGCGTGGAAGGCGGTCCCGCACGCGACAATGACGACCTTGTCCACCTCGCGCAGCTCGGTGACGGGGATCCGTACCTCGTCGAGCGAGAGCGCCCCGCTCGCGTCGATGCGCCCGAGCAGCGTGTCGGCGACGGCCTTCGGCTGCTCGGCGATCTCCTTGAGCATGAAGTAGTCGTAGCCGCCCTTCTCGGCGGCGGAGACGTCCCAGTCGACGTGGAACGACCGCACCTCGGCGGGCCGCCCGTCGAACCCGGTGACGCTCACGCCGTCCCGCCGCAGCTCGACCACCTGGTCCTGCCCGAGCTCGATGGCGGACCGCGTGTGCGCGATGAACGCCGCGACGTCCGAGGCGAGAAAGGCCTCGCCCTCCCCGACCCCGACCACGAGCGGCGAGTTGCGCCGCGCCCCCACGACGACATCCGGCTCATCGGCGTGGACGGCGACCAGCGTGAAGGCGCCCTCCAGCCGCCGGCACACCAGCCGCATTGCCTCCGCGAGATCGGCGCACGCGGAGAACTCCTCGGCGAGCAGATGCGCGACGACCTCGGTGTCGGTCTCGGAGGTCAGCTCGTGCCCCCGCTCCGCCAACTCGGCCCGCAGCGCGGCGAAGTTCTCGATGATGCCGTTGTGGACGACGGCGACCCGCCCCGCGTTGTCGAGATGAGGATGGGCATTCGCGTCGGTCGGCCCGCCATGGGTGGCCCACCGCGTGTGACCGATGCCCGTGGTCCCGGTCGGCAACGGCCGCTCGACCAGTTCCTTCTCCAGGTTGGCGAGCTTCCCGGCCTTCTTCGCCGCGGCCATCCCACCGTCCGCGAGCACCGCGATGCCCGCCGAGTCGTAACCCCGGTACTCCAGCCGCTTCAGTCCGGCCACCACCACATCAAGTGCCGACTGCGACCCCACGTATCCCACGATTCCGCACATGCGCGGCAGCCTACGGTCCGTCGCCCGCCGACACCCGGCACCGCGTGCCCGAAATCGGAAATCCCTGGAGGGGCGAGAAACGGCCATTCCTCACTGACACCATCAGCCACACTCCGACCATCACGACACAAGGCCCACACAGAAAACCCCTGAACATGAAGGAAATGCGACCTCCGGAACGGGTCGCGAGAGCGGCAAAAGGTTTCACGCCACCCCGCCCCGACACCGAAGTAACCCATTGCTCAACGTTGATCACATATGGCTATGGTGAGGCTTCATCTAGCCGGATCTGACCAATCCGTCTTCGCTCGCGACCAGGAGCGGCCGGGGGAACAGCGTCACCAACGGGGAGGGGCTTCGCCATGCCCAAACAGCCCTCAGCCCATCAACCCTCTTCGGCTCCCTCTGAGTCTCATCGGCGGATTTCCGGTCCCACGCCCCGCGATGGAGGGACACACCCTTGCGTTCCAGACCCCCGCGTTCCAGACGCCCAGGTTTCCTCAGACCAACGCCGGGACGGGCCTGGCGTCTCGGCCGGATCATCCCGCTCCTTCTCGCCGTAGCGGTCCTCGCGGGCCTCGGGGTCCGCCCGGATCTGTTCGACCGGTTCACCGGAGCGGGGGCAGCCCCGGCGGGCGACTCCTACGACTGGTACGAGGACACGGCGGCCGAGCAGCTTCGGCAGGACCAGTGCCTGATGGCCGACGTGCTGCGCCTCGGTGGCCCATCCATGGCCACGACGGCGCAGGACGGCCTCAACCAGTCCCCGGCTCAACTCCGCGCTCTGGCCGAGCGGGTGTACTGGCAGAACACCCCGCTCGCCCAGGCGTACGACAAGGACCGGGACGCGGCGGGCACGGAACTCAACGCCCTTCGTGCCCTCCGTGACGGCTGGAAGAAGCCTCTCGACGGTCTGACGACCCCGGCCGGGTTCACAGAGTCCGACTTCCACTGGCCCCCGGGCTCACCCGGTGACGGCAAGGACGACTTCTACGGCCAGACCGGTCTGACGAAGTGGACCGCCGACCGGTTCTGGAAGGAAGAGAGCGACTTCTACACCGATTCCACGCCCAAGGCCGACGAGAAGACCCTCCAGGCCGTCGACGCAGTGGGCACCCCCCTCTACGGAACGGACCCGGACCCGGGTCTTCCCACGGAGGAGCGGAACCGTGCGCTGGCCGAGCGGGACGCGTTCCAGCATCTGCGCGACGGGGCCCTGAGGGAGAACGCCGGCGCGGACAACGCCCGTATCTTCCTCGCGTCCGGGGGCTTCCCCCGTACCGGTCCGCAGCCGGACACCGCGGAGTACCGCATCGCGGTGGAGGATCTGAAGTCCCGGTTCGCATCGTGCGCGTGGCGTGACCCGATCGACCCGAACCAGGCGCTGAGCGAGGTCTCCGGCACGGCCGCCCAGGAGTGGCAGCAGGAGATCGCCTCCCAGCAGGTGCAGCGCAACCAGATCCTGAACGCGAACACGGACGCCACGAAGGCCCTGGCCACCGGCGCCAAGACACTCGGTGACCTTCTCGGCCACTCCTGGACCGCCGACCGCCTGGCCCGCTGGCAGGACTACTGGTCCCCGGGCGGAGTCGGACCGGTCGGCGACGCACCCGCGGTGATCGAGTTCCACGCGGCGAAGGGCAAGTGCCTCGACGTCCAGAGCAGCGGAACGACCGACGGCACGCCGGTCCAGCTGTACACGTGCAACGGCTCGGCGGCGCAGCAGTGGCAGGTCTACGGCGACGACGCGGGCCTGCACCTGCGGAACGTCAACTCCCAGAAGTGCCTGGACGTCTACAACAACAATCCGGAGAGCGGCACGAAGATCCTGATCTGGACGTGCAACAGCTCCCCGGCGCAGACGTGGAAGTACAGCCTCCGCGGCACCACGAGCCTGGAGAACGTCGGCACAGGCAAATGCCTGGACCTGAACACGTTCGACAACGGCCAGGACGCGTGGCTGTGGGGGTGCAACGGCACCAATCCGCAGCAGTTCGACATCAAGCCGTCCGGCAACAAGGGCACTGTTCCGCCCAAGGCGCAGTTCGACCAGGCAAAGACGGGCATCGCTGGTGCCCAGACCGCGGCGAAGAAGCAGCTCACCGCCCTCAAGGCACAGGCCGCCGCGGCGAAGAAGGCCGCCTCGGACACGGCCACAGCCGAGCAGACGGCCTACACCATCGCGGACGGCAACGGCGCTCCTCGGGGCCGCGGTCTCCTGGTCGGCCAGCAGAAGGCACAGGTCACGCAGGGCGCTGCCGCCGCTCTTGAGGCGATGGTGAAGGCGGGCGAGACCGCCGAGGCCGCCACCCGCGCGTCCGCCGGCGACAGCCAGACCATCGCACAGCGCGCGCTGGCCCAGGCCGCGCAGGCGAAGGCGGAGTTCCGCAAGGAAGCGGCGCGCACAGCCGAGTTCCAGGCCAAGGCCGCGGCCGACGCCGCGAAGGTGCACCGCGACAACGCGAAGAAGGACAAGGAGACCGCGGAGGCCAAGCTCGCCGAGACCCTCACGGCCGAGGGAGACGCGAAGGCGGCCGCCGCCGACGCCCACGCCAAGCGGCTCGCGGCGGAGGCCGAGGAGAAGACGGCCAAGGCGGAGAAGGAGACCGCCGCCGTCAAGCAGGCCGAGGCGGCCCAGCACAGGCAGAACGCCGAGACCGAAGCGACGAAGGCGAAGGAAGCCAAGGACAAGGCCGAGACCGCCGAGGGCACAGCGGTCGAGAAGAAGAACGACGCGGTCAAGGCCCGTGACAACGCCAAGGCCAAGCGGGACGACGCCTGGGAGGCCGAGCAGAAGGCCGACGCAGCGCGCGCCAAGGCGGACGCGAAGGGCGCCTACGCCGATTCCCTGGAGGCGGGCGAGGCGGCAGACGCCGCCCGGACCGCTGCCACCGAGGCGGACCAGCACGCGGACGACGCGGAGAAGGCCGCGACGAAGGCCCGTTCGGAAGCCGACGCCGCCACGAAGGCGGCAGCGGACGTGGACGCCGCAGCCACCCGCGCCGAGGCGGCGGCGAAGCGCTCGCGGGCCCATGCCGATGGTGCCCAGGCAGCCAAGCTGAAGGCCGACGCCGCAGTGAAGACCGCGACCAGTGCCGCGGCGGACGCCATCGCAGCCTCCAAGCACGCCGCCACCGAGGCGAAGACGGCCGTCGAACTGGCCGACAAGGCGGAAGAGAAGGCCAAGGCAGCCAAGGGCCACGCGAACGAGGCGAAGAAGGAGACCGCCAAGGCCCTGCTGGCATCGGCGAAGGCCGCGGGCTTCGCCCACGTCACCGCCCAGGCCGCCGTGGACGCCGGCAACTCCGCCGCGCAGGTCGCCAAACCGGCCAACGACGCGATCCAGCTCGGCTCTCCGTACGTCACCACGGACTCAGCCGCGAGCCTGGTCGTACTGACGGGCCAGGCATCGAAGACGATTGCCGAGCAACAGAAGGCCGTCGCCGACGCCCACGCCAAGAACGCACAAGCGGCATCCGCTGCTGCCAAGGCCCTCGCCGACCAGGCTTCGGGCGACACGCAGGCCGCCTACCAGCACGCCGCCAACGCCGCCGGACACGCGTCGAACGCCCGCACCTACGCGAAGGAAGCCCTCGGCTACGCCGCCGATGCCGCCACGGCCGCATCCAAGGCCACCGCGTCACTGGCCCGCACGATCGAGTACGACCGCCAGGCGACCGAGGACGCCGAAGCCGCCGACAAGGCAGCCGGCCGGGCCGAAGGCCACGCCAAGGACGCCCGCGACTCCGCGGACGAGGCGGCTCTCGACGCCTCCGCCGCCCGCACGGCCGCCTCGGAGGCCGAACAGTCCGCCAAGGACGCCCGCGCCGCAGCAGACCGCGCCGACACCGCGGCAACCGAAGCCGAGCAGGCGGCCAAGGACGCGGAGAAGTACGCCGAGGAAGCCCAGGAGGCCGCCGAGCGCGCCGAAGTGAAGACCAAGGCCCAGCAGATCACCACGGGCACGACGGTCGACGACACAGGTGTCGCCATCGGCAACGTCTTCTACGTCGTCGACCGCATGGAGACCGTCGGCGAACCCGAGGTGATCAAGAAGGACAACTGCAGCGTCATCGTCCACACCGGTGACTGCGTCATCACGGCCAAGATCCGGTTCGACGCGGTCGTCGACCTGTACTTGTGCACCGCGGACGACCTGAATCTGTCGCAGTACCAGTGCCCGGCCCCTGCCACGGTGTTCCTGGACACGCAGACCCTGAAGGACCAGTCGACCACGGTCACCCACACCATCTCCATGGTCGACTTCAACACCGGCATCGACCCGGTGAAGATCCTCCTCGGCGACTTCATCGCATGCGCCCAGAAGATCACCCCCGGCGGCGCAAGCGGCAGCTGGGAAGGCTGCGCGTGGGCCGCTGGCTGGGTCGTCGGAGGCAAGGCCCTCAAGCTCACCGCTGACGCCGTCAAGGCCCTGGATGCCTCCCTCAGGACCGGCATCGGCTTCGCCGACGCATGGAAGGGACTGCGCTCTCTCGGTCTGACCGACACGGTGATCGCAGGCATCGGCACGAAGTTTGCCAAGGAGCTAGGTGAGGCCTGCAAGAAGACCGTCCGCACTGCCCGCTCGGCGCATGCCGCAGGGGCAGGAGGATGCTGGGCCGAATCCGGCGGCCCTGGTAAGTGGCTTGTCGAGAAGGAGAGCATGGATCCTGCCGACGCCGCGTATCAGTGGGCGGTGACGGGCGGAGTCCCGGAAGGTTTCGTGTACAAGGTTGCCGATCCGTCCAGGCCAAGTGGGTGGGTCAAGTTCGACGGCTACCAGAACGGAACCCTCATCGATGCCAAAAACCTTCACTACCCCGACAACTTCATCGACACCGCTGGCAAGCTCAGGTTCCCCACGAAGGAAACCGGGACGATGAAGAAGCAGGTCGAAGCGGCGAAGGGCGTACCCATCGTGTGGTATGTGAACAACGAGAGAACTGCGACCGCTTTGCAGCACTGGGTGGTCGACAACAACCTCAAGGGCATCAAGATCACGTTTAGACCTGCTCCCGTCACGGGGTAGGCGGCCAGTGTTCTGCCGAATTCGGCAGAGGAGACACCGACGCATCGAAGGAAACCTGATGAGTTACAGCCCGTCGATCTACAAGTTCGCTGACGGTGGTGAAATGCCTGTTCCGCTGGACATGGAGTTGGTACGGGCCGTTCTGGAGCCCCACGACGTCGGGAATCCGCAACTCACGGTTGGCGAGGACGGGGGATTGCAATTCCTGATCCGGGCTTCCGACGGAAGCGAAGCCGAAATATCGGCTGATGAAACCGGCATCCTGGTGGAGCGCCCGCATACCGGCGGCGTCTTCGGCATCGTCGCCGAGCTGGTCTCGCGACTGGGAGCGGTCATCATCGACCCGAGCAGGGGCAGGGCCGTGTGCCGTGAGGAGGAATACGCACACCTTCCCGCCGGTATGCAGGAGGACGCCGTCGTCATCGAGATGACCGGTGAAGCCGTCGAGGCCGCCCTCATCGGAACACCGCGCCGGTGACAAGACACTGACCGGACGGGGCTGCGGCCCGCACTTCTCACCGAGGAGTGCGGGCCGCAGCCGTTCCACAGCCGTGCTGCCTGTTCCCCGGCAGGCTTCCCGGCTGTACGAGGTGGCACGGTCCGCGGACAGCGGAGAACGGGAGCGGACAGCCGTGCCGCTGGGCCGGTGCTCCCTCGGAGAAGTACGGCACCAGCCGGTCGGGGTGCTCGTGGGCTTGAGCAATCAACACCCCGGAGCCGCTACTCCCCCCGCTCGATCCGGTCGATCGCCTCCTGGACCATGCCCAGGTACTCGACCTCCTCGCAGCGCGGCTTGCTGCCCATCTCGTACAGGTCGATGCAGTCGTAGAGGTACTCCCCCAGGTCCTCGTCCGGCAGGTCGACGGCCAGTTCGCTGCAGACCCGGCCCTCGTGCTCCACCGACGCGACGGCCCCGACCGCCGGCCCCGGTCTGCGTCTGCCGAATCCACGCACACGGAAACGCACGGCCATGACGACCACCCCAACCCCCCAGAACACCGGGAGGCGGCTCGCTCCCGGAAGGGCGGACGCTATCCCCGTACGGTCACGCGGTCCAGACCTCCGGACGCGTGTAGACACACCCATCGAACGCGAGTAGACGCCGCGGCGGACGTGTGTAGAGAACACCGACGTGACGGACTCCACCCGCCACCCCGTTCAAACTCCCGTAACAATGAACTGTGATCTCACCGGTCTCCTCGTTGCCACGGAGCGCCCACCGGCCCAGGCCGGAGGCGACTCCCTACCTCGACCTCACCCGCTCGGAATGGAGCGCACTGCGTGAGAAGACACCTCTTCCGCTGACCGCCGAGGAGGTGGAGAAGCTGCGCGGCCTGGGCGATGTCATCGACCTCGACGAGGTGCGGGACATCTATCTGCCGCTCTCCCGGCTCCTCAACCTCTACGTGGGCGCGACCGACGGCCTGCGCGGCGCCCTGAACACGTTTCTCGGCGAGAAGGGCTCCCAGTCCGGTACGCCGTTCGTGATAGGCGTCGCGGGCTCGGTCGCCGTCGGCAAGTCCACCGTCGCGCGCCTCCTCCAGGCCCTGCTGTCCCGCTGGCCCGAGCACCCGCGCGTGGAGCTGGTCACCACCGACGGCTTCCTGCTGCCGACCAAGGAGCTCCAGGCCCGCGGCCTGATGTCGAGGAAGGGCTTCCCGGAGTCGTACGACCGCCGGGCGCTGACCCGTTTCGTCGCGGACATCAAGGCGGGCAAGGACGAGGTGACGGCCCCCGTCTACTCGCACCTCATCTACGACATCGTCCCCGGCAGGCGGCTCACCGTCCGCCGCCCGGACATCCTGATCGTCGAGGGCCTGAACGTCCTGCAGCCCGCCCTGCCCGGCAAGGACGGCCGCACCCGCGTCGGCCTCGCCGACTACTTCGACTTCAGCGTGTACGTGGACGCCCGGGCCGAGGACATCGAGAGCTGGTACCTGAACCGTTTCCGCAGGCTGCGCGAGACGGCGTTCCAGAACCCGTCCTCGTACTTCCGCAAGTACACGCAGGTCTCCGAGGAGGAGGCCCTCGACTACGCCCGGACGACCTGGCGGACCATCAACAAGGTCAACCTCCTGGAGAACGTGGCCCCTACCCGCGGCCGCGCCACCCTCGTCGTCCGCAAGGGCCCGGACCACAAGGTGCAGAAACTGAGCCTGCGCAAGCTGTAGACGAGCCGTGGACGACTGCGCGACCGGTGGCCCGGTCCGTCACCCGCCCCGGCTACCCTGCGGGGCATGCTGCATCTCCGCCTCATCACCCCGGCCGACAGGACCGACGCCGTGGTCCGCCTGATCGAGAAGACCGTCGGCACCACGCACCTGTGTGTCGTGCCGGGTGCCGCCCGCAACCCCACGGGCGACGTCGTGATGGTCGACGTGGCGCGCGAGGCCGGCGACGAACTGATCGGCGGGCTGCGTGAGTTGGAGATCGACACGTATGGCTCGATCGCCGTAGAGAACATCGACCTGTCACTGTCGGACCGCGCCGACAAGGCGGCGGACGACGCGCCCGGCGAGGGCGCGGACGCGGTCCTGTGGGAGCACCTGGCGGACGCGACGCACGAGGAGTCGACGCTCTCGTTCACGTACGTCGCCTTCATCACGCTCGCCACGATGATCGCGGCGTGCGGTGTGGTCCTCGACAACGCGATCCTGATCGTGGGCGCGATGGCGGTGGGCCCGGAGTTCGGCCCGCTGGCCGGCTTCAGCACGGCCCTGGTCCAGCGTCGCCCGCGTCTCGCCCTGCGCTCCCTGATCGCGCTGCTGGTGGGCTTCGCGGTGGCGATGGCGGTGACGGTCGGCTTCAGCTTCTTCATGGACGGCCTCGGCCTGTTCAGCGAGGCCCAGTTGGAGGCCGACCGCCCCAACACGGCCTTCGTCTACGCCCCCGACCCGTTCTCGTTCGTCGTGGCGGTCCTCGCGGGCATCGCCGGCACCCTCTCCCTGACCTCGGCCAAGTCGGGCCTCCTGGTCGGCGTCGCCATCTCCGTCACCACGGTCCCGGCCGCCGCCAACGCGGCAGTGGCCTTCAGCTACGGAGACACCACCCAGACCATCGGCTCGACAAACCAACTCCTGCTGAACCTCTTGGGCATCGTCCTTGCGGGCACGCTGACCCTCCTGGCCCAGAAGTGGCTGTGGTCGAGGCAGAGGGCGCGCGCTTAAGGGGCGCGGGGAACTGCGCAATCTTCTAGCTTTTAGGGGCGCGGGGAACTGCGCAATCTTTAGGGGCGCGAGGAACTGCGCGACAAGCCACAACGAACCCGCAGCCCGCATCCAACACAGCCCCCCACCCCCTACGCGGCCCAAAGATCACCCAAGCGCAGACTTCACCGCATCAGCCAGCCGCCCGGCCACGGACCGAGCCTGATCAATATCCGCCGCCTCGACCATGACCCGAACCAACGGCTCGGTCCCGGAAGGCCGCAACAACACCCGCCCGGTGGCCCCGAGTTCCCGCTCGGCCTCGGCAACGGCCGAAGCCAACTCCGCGGACGTCCCCACCCGTGACCGGTCGACATCAGGCACGTTGATGAGAACCTGCGGCAACCGCTCCATCACGGACGCGAGTTCCCGAAGCGTACGACCGGTCTGAGCGATCCGCGCCGCGAGCAACAGCCCGGTCAACGTCCCGTCACCCGTGGTCGCGTGGTCAAGAATGATCACGTGCCCGGACTGCTCGCCGCCGAGCGCGTACCCGTGCTCCTTCATCTCCTCCAGCACGTACCGGTCCCCGACCGCGGTCTGCACGAGGGACAGCCCCTCACGCTCCATGGCCAGCTTGAACCCGAGGTTCGACATGACCGTCGCGACCACGGTGTCGGACCGCAGCTCGGAGCGTTCCCGCATCGCGAGCGCGAGCACCGCGAGGATCTGGTCGCCGTCGACCTCGGCGCCCGTGTGGTCCACGGCGAGGCACCGGTCGGCGTCACCGTCGTGCGCGATACCGAGAGCGGCCCCGTGCTCGATGACGGCGGCCTTCAGCAGGCCGAGGTGCGTGGAACCGCACCCGTCGTTGATGTTGAGCCCGTCCGGGTCGGCACCGATCGTGACGATCTCGGCGCCGGCACGGGTGAAGGCCTCGGGCGAGACCCGGGCGGCCGCGCCGTGCGCCTCGTCCAGGACGACCTTCAGACCGTCCAGACGGTTCGGAACGGCCGTGAGGAGATGGGCGACGTACTGGTCGAAGCCCTCCTCGTACGAGCGGACGCGGCCGACGCCCGAACCGGTGGGCCGGTCCCAGGGAGCGCCGGTGCGGTGCTCCTCGTAGACGGCCTCGATCCGGTCCTCCAGCTCGTCGGCGAGTTTGTGTCCGCCGCGGGCGAAGAACTTGATGCCGTTGTCCGGCATGGCGTTGTGGCTGGCGGAGAGCATCACACCCAGGTCCGCGCCGAGCGCACCGGTGAGATACGCCACCGCGGGGGTCGGCAGGACGCCGACGCGCAGGACGTCCACGCCCGCGCTGGCGAGGCCCGCGACCACGGCGGCCTCCAGGAACTCCCCGGACGCTCGCGGGTCCCGGCCGACCACCGCCGTCGGCCGGTGGCCTTCGAAGGTTCCCGCTTCGGCCAGTACGTGCGCCGCCGCCACGGAGAGGCCGAGCGTGAGCTCGGCCGTCAGATCCGCGTTGGCGACACCACGTACGCCGTCCGTCCCGAAGAGTCGTCCCACTGGTGTCCTCCGAACTTGCTCAGGCTTACTCAGAAACGTGCGGCTCAGGCCAGGGGTCCGGCTTCGGCCCTTGTCAGGGTCCGGCTACGACCCCTGTCAGGGTCCGGCTACGACCCCTGTCAGGTATATCCCCCGGACCTGTATATCTCCCAGGTCCGTCGCAAGGCTGCCGCCTTGCAGGCCTGTCTCAAGGCAGACTTCCGGACCTGTTCCAAGGTTGTGGTAAACGAACGCCCCGACGGCACAGAACGTGCCGCCGGGGCGTTTCGTGCAGAACAGCTGAGCGATATTTAGCGCTTGCTGTACTGCGGGGCCTTACGGGCCTTCTTGAGACCGGCCTTCTTGCGCTCGACCGCACGGTCGTCACGCTTGAGGAATCCGGCCTTCTTCAGGGCGCCGCGGTTGTTGTCCACGTCCGCCTCGTTCAGCGCGCGGGCCACGCCGAGGCGCAGGGCACCGGCCTGACCGGAGACGCCGCCACCCGAGATGCGGGCGACAACGTCGTAGCGGTCGTCGAGCTCGAGCACCTTGAAGGGCTCGTTGACTTCCTGCTGGTGCACCTTGTTGGGGAAGTAGTCCTCAAGGGTGCGACCGTTGATCTTCCACTTGCCGGAGCCCGGGACGATCCGGACGCGGGCGATGGCGTTCTTGCGACGGCCCAGGCCGGCGGCGGGCTGCGGGTCGCCGAAGCGGCCGGCGAGGGACTCCGAGGTGTACTCGCCCTCGACGGGCACCTCGGACTCCGTGGTGTAGCTCTCGACGTTCTCGTTCTCGACGAGCTCGGTCTCTTCTACCGGCTGCTCGACAGTGGTCTCGGCCACGATTCTCCTCAGATTCTTTTTCGTCTTAGGGGGTGGCCGGAACTACTGCGCGACCTGGGTGATCTCGAACGGCACCGGCTGCTGTGCAGCGTGCGGGTGCTGGTCGCCCGAGTAGACCTTCAGCTTCGAGAGCACCTGACGGCCCAGGGTGTTCTTGGGGATCATGCCCTTGATGGCCTTCTCGACGGCCTTCTCGGGGTTCTTCGCCAGCAGCTCGTCGTAACGGACGGAGCGCAGACCACCCGGGTAGCCGGAGTGGCGGTACGCCAGCTTCTGGGTCTTCTTGTTGCCGGAGAGGTGCACCTTGTCGGCGTTGATGATGATGACGAAGTCACCAGCGTCGACGTGGGGGGCGTAAATCGGCTTGTGCTTGCCCCGGAGGATGTTCGCGGCGGTGGTCGCCAGACGGCCCAGGACGACATCCTGAGCGTCAATGACATACCACTGGCGAGTGATGTCGCCGGGCTTGGGGCTGAACGTACGCACTTCGTAGCCTTCGCTTCTTCAGTGGATGGGTCCTGACACATGGCATCACTGAAGCGATCGTGCAGCTGGGGACGACAATGCCGGGAACGCTGCCCGTATGCCGCCCACTGGTAACTGCTCCAGGGAACCTACGTAAGGGCCTCTCGCGTGAGAACGACCAAGCCGATACGCATAACAAAGTGCAAGGGTACTCGCGCCGCCCCGGAAGGGTCAAAACGAGTGACCCCGCCCCTCCCCTGCCGCTGTGGGCAGGCGTCCCGCAGGGCGGGACTGGTGGGCACAGCCTCCGGCCCCGGGTGCCCGTGAAAACAGCCTCAGGGCAACCGCACCCGCCAGCAGGCACAGAGTAAGCGAGTCCCGAAAAGCCCGCCGGGTCACGGGCTCCAGGTAAGGCAGGGCAAGCCCCGGAACCTGCGGCACCAGTGCCACCCAGAACCACGGCCCCCGAGCCACGCTCCCCGCCTCCATCACCCCCGCAAGCAGTACCGGCAGCACCACCAGCAGGTAGTGGTCGTACGAGGGCCTGGACACCAGAAACGCCGACAGCATCAACATCACCCCCGTGTCCACGACCCTCCCCTCCCGCCGCCAGCACCGATACGCACACCACACCCCGGCCCCGGCGGCCCCGCAGGCCAGCAGCACCGCACCCCCCTCCGGCACCCCCGCCCGCGGCAGCACAGCCGCGGGCGACGCCTCATAGAGCCGTACGAACGTGTCGTCCCCCCGCAGCAGAAACGGCAGGGTCCGCGTGAAGAACCCGGCAGGGTCCGGCATCAACAGCGCAGCACCCCCGGACACGACCGCGGGCACGAGAACCACCGCCGCGAGCCCCCGCCACCGCCGCGCGAAGACGAAGAGCAGCACCAGAGGCACCAGCAGCGGCTTCACGGCGATCGCGGCACCGATCACGACCCCCGCCGCACCCCATCTCCCCCGGCTCGCGAGGAGCAGGGCCAACGGCAGGGCCACGACCGCGACGACGGTCCAGTTCCCGAGCCGCACGAGATGCCCGAAGGGCGCGAACCCGAGGGCGAGCCCGGTCAGGCCGAGCACGGCGAACCGGCTGCGCCACGGGACTCCGTACAGCCGCAGCGCGCACGCCCAGCCGGCGACGAGCCCCCCGGTGACGGCGAGGGGGACGAGAAGGCGCAGTACACCCCAGGGCAAAAGGGCCTGCGGGACGGCGGCCGGCACGGCTCCCGGCAAATAAAGAAAGTGCGGGTCGTCATACGGGGATCCGCCGTCGAGCCAGGTCTTCGCGGCCCGTACGACGATGGCGTTGTCCATGCCCCCGTCCCGTGTACGCAGGGACGTCTCGGCCGCGCCCGCACAGAGCACGACCCCCAGAACGACCCAGGCGTGCCAGGGCGCGGCTCGTACCAACCACCCTGCAATGCCCCCTTTGGCCTCATTCACACTTGACACGCTAGGGGTTCCGGTGGTGCCGGAGACGGACCAGCACACCCCTTGTCCCGTCTAAGATGCGCCCCATGAGCTTTGGGCAGGGGGGACCCTCGTGGGGTTCCGGGGGATCAGGTTCTCAACCGCCGCAGTGGGGCGGTCAGTCACCGGACTGGGCGGCGCTGGCCGAGGCGTCCGAAACGCGCAACCGGCGCCGCAGATGGCTGCTGATCGGCGGAGGCGCGCTCGCCACGGTCGCGGTCGGCACCGCCGTCGCCATGGCCGTGGTCTCGGCGGACGGCAACGGACAGGCGTCGAACAAGCCTGCCTCCGAGCTGCCCACGTCCGCGGCCATCCCGTCGGACACCACGGGCACCGGCCCGTCCTTCGCGGAGACCTCGGCGCCGCCGCCGCTGGATCCGAAGGACTTCATAGGCAACGTCAAGAAGGACACCGCGCCGCTCGCCCCGGACCTCCTCTTCCCGGGTACGCAGCTGACGATGGGCGAGACCGTCTACAAGAAGGGCGCGATGGCGTCCACGAAGAACTGCGCGTCGGCCGCCCAGGGCACGCTCGGCCCGGTTCTCACCAAGAACGACTGCACCCGGTTCATGCGCGTCACGTACACGAAGGACGGGATCGCGGTGACGGTGGGCGTGGCCGTCTTCGACGCCGAGGGCCAGGCCCTCAAGGCGAAGAACGACGCCGACGACAAGAGTGTCGTCCAGTCCCTCTCCGGCGAGGGCGTCCCCACCTTCTGCCGCTCGGCGATCTGCCGCTCGACCACCAACTCGTACGGCCGCTACACGTACTTCACGGTCGCCGGTTTCACCAACGGCAAGGACGTGACCCAGAAGGACTCCAAGGTCTTCACCACCGGCGACGACCTGGCCGAGTTCACCTTCCGGCAGATCCACCGCCGCGGCGAGTCCCAGGCGTCGGCGGCCGCCAACCAGTAGACCGCACCAGTAGACCTCGTACGACCGGCGGAACGACCGCCGGAGAACAGAACGGCGGCCCGCCCCCCGGCAGGCCGCCGTCCCCGTTTCCACTCGCCTACCGATACTCGGCTACTGCTGCTCGCACTTCTGCACGCCTACCTGCACGCACGCCTACCTGCACGCACGCCTACTTGTGCTTGAGCCGCAGCTTCACCGGCACCACGGCCGACTCCAGCTGCGTACGCAGGGTCATCTTCGAGACGCCCTCGGTCCGCTCCTCGAAGCGGATCGGGATCTCGACGGCGGCGTGACCGGCGCGCACGGCCTTGAACTTGAGCTCGACCTGGAAGCTGTAGCCGGCGCTGTCCAGGGAGTGCAGGTCGACGTCGCGCAGGGTCTGGGCGGACCACAGGTTGAAGCCGGCCGTGATGTCGCGGATCTTCGTGCCGAGCACCGTACGCGCGTAGCGGTTGGCGAAGCGGGACAGCAGCACGCGGTGCGCGCCCCAGTCGTCGTCGAGCTGGCCCCCCTCGACGTACCGGCTGCCGATGACCAGGCCGACGCCCGAGGCCACGGCGGTGCCGAGCATCCGTGGGACCGCTTCCACGGGGTGGCTGCCATCGGCGTCCATCTGCACGACGTACTGCGCGCCCTCGTCGACAGCGGCGCTCATGCCCGCGACGTACGCACGCCCCAGGCCGTCCTTCTCGGTCCGGTGCAGCACGCTCATCCGGCGCCGCCCGTCCCAGTTGTACTTCTCCGCCAGCTCCTCGGCGATCCGTCCTGTACCATCCGGACTAGAGTCGTCCACTATCTTCAAGTGGAGCCCGTTCAGCGGCAGTTGAAGCACGGCCTCGGCCATTCTCGGCAGATTGGCAGCTTCGTTGTACGTAGGCATCACCACGGTGACAGCCACGTCCGCCCCCACGTCGTACGACATCTCTTTCCCTCCCCATTTCTCTGTCTGCCCCCCACCGGACGCGGGACGTGCCCGCGTCCGGCAACCCAACTCAGGTATGCACCTTGCGCTTGGCGGCGTCGTCCTTTTCCTCGGACGAGTCGTCCGTCGCCGCGCGTGTCCTTTCGAGGAGCACGAGCTGGAGGTATTTGAGCTTCTTGGTCTTCACGACCTTGAAGCTTCGCTGGATCACGGTCGCCGACGTCTTCGGCATGCCGCTGAACGGCTGTCCGTCGAGAGTCGTCGACACGAGCCAGAGCCTGTCGGCCTTCGCCAGGCACTTCGTGGCCTGGGGGCATTCGATCGCGCCGAACGAGCCCAGTTCCTGCGGAGTGCGGTACATCAGCCAGTCGCGCGGCCGATCGGCATCGTTGCGCAGTTCGTAGTCCATGGCCCGGCGCTCGGACTGCACACCGCTGAAGACGATGCCGTCGCCCTTCTTCTGCCCGGCCTCGATGAGCTGGGCGGCGCCCCGGTAGTCCGGTTCGCCCAAGGCGTTCTGCCTGGTCTCACGGATGCCCGGCAGCGACTGGAAAGCGATCCCGGCAACCGCGGCCGCCACGAGCACCCAGCCGAAGCCACGCCGTGCCACCGCCCCCGTACCGGCCTTCGCACCGGCCACGGGCCCGGCGATCCGGACGACGGCCACGGCCGCGAGCAGCACCCACGCGGGCGCCGTGAACAGCAGATAGCGCGGCAGGAAGAGGTGCAGCTGAGCGGCGGTGGCGTAGGTCGCCACGGGCGGCAGCACGATCCAGACGGCAAGCGGAAGAGCCCGTCGGCCCGCGAAGAACAGTCCCAGCGCGCCGAGTGCCATGACCGGTACGGCCACCGCCCAGGCCCCGAACAGGTTCTTGGGAAACTCGATCAGGTCCTTCTGTACCGGGTTGTTCCAGGCGATCTGTCCGCTCTGCCCAGAGCCCGACACGGCCATGGGGATGACGAAGCACATGCCCAGGGTGCAGGCTGCGGCATAGGCCCAGCCCACGATCTTGTCGCCCGCGCGCCGTGCGATCAGGATCATCACCAGATGCGCGCCGAGCACGGCGAGCGAGGCCAGATGGCTCCAGCCGATCAGTGGCACCGACAGCGTGTAGGCGACCCACACCTTGAACGACGGCTTGTCCAGCGCCCTGGCGAGCAGCAGCGTCGACAGCAGGACCGCGGCCACCGCGAAGGCGTACGGCCGGATCTCCTGCCCGTACCGCGTGGTGAACGGGACGACGGCGAAAGCCAGTCCCGCAAGCAGTCCCGCCTGTGTGGTGAACATTCGCCGCCCGAGCAGGGCGAGCAGACCTGCCGAGGCCGCCATGGCCACCGCGCCGGGGATGCGCATCGCGGTCGGGGAGTCCCCGGCGACCGAGATCCAGATGTGCATCAGCACGTAGTACGGCGTGAACACGACGTCGATCGAGCGGATCAGCAGGCTCAGATCGTGGAACGACAGCGTGGCCGCCCACCAGGTGGCGTGCTCGTCCCGCCACAGCTGCCGGTCGCCGATCCCGCGCCAGATCATGGCGAAGGCGAGCACCGTGGGCAGCAGAAACGTCACGGCAGTGGCGAGCCGACCGCCCTTCGCATCCTCGGGCTCGTCCTCCCCGGGCTCGTCCGCGGGCGGCTCCGGGTCGACCGGCGCCGGCGCGACGGGCTCGGCGGAGA